>CAZCOC010000029.1:4170-10411 GCA_964500075.1 uncultured Salinibacterium sp. | reverse complement strand
AGCCACCAGGCCCGCTTGGTCATCGCCTCGGGTGAGTTCGCGTCTGGGTGGCGGACGGTGCCGACGGTACTGATGGTGCTCACAGTGACCGGTTCAGCGCCGCGTTCTTTTCGTCCACGATCGCCGCTAGGTGGCGAGCGAACGCGGCGAGCTTCTCAGTGAGCGCGGGGTCGCCCGATGCGAACGTGCCGCTCGCGAGGATGCGAACGGCGAGCAGACCGGCGTTGCGGGCGCCGCCGATAGACACGGTTGCGACCGGGACTCCGGCCGGCATCTGAACGATGGACAGCAGCGAATCGAGCCCGTCGAGGGTTTCAAGGGCCACCGGGACCCCGATCACCGGGAGCGTCGTGACGCTCGCGAGCATGCCTGGCAGGTGCGCCGCCCCACCAGCGCCGGCGATGATGACACGGATGCCACGGGCCGCGGCATCCTTACCGAACGCGAGCATGCGCTCCGGCGTGCGATGGGCCGAAACGACCTGCACCTCGTGTGGCACCTCGAACTCCGTCAGGGCGTCGGCCGCGGCCGACATCACGCTCCAATCGGAGTCTGAGCCCATGACCACGGCGACGAGAGGTTCAATCACCCGTCAAGAGTAGGCGTCAATCCTCAAAGAACGCCGCTGCGGCACGCGCTCGAAACATCACATCGCCGAGGTCATGCCCGCCCGCCGTGACGTGTCCGACTTTGCGGCCGGGGCGCGGTTCCTTGCCGTAGAAGTGCAGCTTGACCTCGGGTTGATCGGCGAGCGCCGCGGCGAATCGCTTTGGATCGGCTGAACCGCCGAACACGTTCACCATGACCGACCAGCGGTCGCGGCATCCGGTCGCCCCGAAAGGCAGGTCGAGCACTGCGCGCAGGTGCTGCTCGAACTGGCTCGTCGTTGAGCCGTCGATGCTCCAGTGGCCCGAATTGTGCGGTCGCATCGCGAGCTCGTTGACGAGCAAGCGATCGTCGGTGGTCTCGAACAGCTCGACCGCGAGCACGCCAGTGACGCCAAGGTTCTCGGCGATTGAGGTCGCGACCTCGGCCGCAACATCGGCAAGGCGACCAGCCGAATCCGGCGCAGGAGCGATGACCTCTGCGCACACGCCATCCCGCTGGATCGACTCAACGACGGGCCACAGTGCAATCTCCCCTGACGACCGACGCGCGAGCACTTGCGACAACTCACGCCGGAAGGACACGAGTTCCTCGACGAGCAGTGGGTTGTCGTCGTCGAACCAGTCTGCGACCTCGACGCCGGAAGAAACGACGCGCACGCCCTTACCGTCGTAGCCGCCGCGGGGCGTCTTGACCACCGCTCGCCCGCCGTGGGCGGCAATGAACCCATCGAGCTCCGCGATCGAGGCGACGGCCGCCCAGTCCGGCACTGGAAGACCAAGCTCGCTCAGTCGCGCGCGCATCGCGAGCTTGTCCTGGGCGAAATACAAAGCATCGGGGCCGGGGCGGACGACGACGCCCTCTTCAACGAGGCAGCGCAGGATCGATTGCGGCACGTGCTCGTGGTCGAAGGTGATGACATCCACAGTTCGCGCGAAGGCGAGGACGGTCTTGACGTCGCGGTAATCACCCACGACGCTCGCCGCGATCGCCGCCGACGCGCCATCGACTTCTGCGAGTACGCGGATGTCGATTCCGAGTTCAATCGCGGGCGGCACCATCATTCGCGCGAGCTGACCGCCCCCGATCACGCCGACAGTTGGAGACATGGTCATCCTCCGGCCTGGTCGCGCGCTGGAAATTCTTGGGGTTTGCCGCGGTTAGACTTCGAACCGCTTTGACCATTCTCGTTCACCCAGGAGACCCGTTGCGATCACTGATCACCCAGTTCGCTCGGTTCGGTGTCGTGGGCCTCGGCGGTCTGGTGGTGGATGTCGCGGTCTTCAACCTCCTGCGCGTGACGGTGCTCTCCCCCGAAGCGATCCACGAGGGGCCACTCATCGCCAAAGTCATCTCGACCTCGCTCGCGATCATCGTGAACTGGTTGGGGAATCGGTACTGGACCTTCGGCGCGAGACGACGCTCGAACGCATTGCGCGAGGCTCTGGAGTTTGCCCTCGTTAGCGTTGGCGGCATGCTCATCGCTCTCGGCTGCCTGTGGATCTCGCACTACGTGCTCGGCTTCACGTCGCTGCTGGCCGACAATGTCGCGACCAACGTTGTTGGACTTGCCCTCGGTACCGCGTTCCGGTTCACCTTCTATCGGCAATGGGTGTTTCGGGAGGTGGAGCCGCCCTTCGACGCGCGCAAGACCACCGAGGCCTCCAGCTTTCATGCCCATTGACGCGTGTCAGTGGCAACTATCATGGGCCTTCTGATGCCTCGTTCCGACTCCCCGCCGCCCGGAACGACCCCGACGGTCGTCGTGCTGCTGGCGACCTACAACGGCGAGCGGTTCCTCAAGGAGCAGCTTGCGAGCATCCTCAACCAGCGGGGGGTCGCCGTGCGGGTGATTGCCCTCGATGACGCGTCAACCGACACAACGCCGGCCTTGCTCGCGGCGGCGGCTGGTGCCGACCCACGGATCACGGTGCTGCCCGTCCAGGGCAGATCGGGCAGCGCTGCCGCGAACTTCGCCAGATTGCTGCTTGAGGCTCCGTTCGACGATGACGCACTCATTGCCTTCGCTGACCAAGACGATGTGTGGATGCCGGATAAGCTCACCCGTCATGTCGAGCTCCTGCAATCCGACACCTTCGACGGAGTCTCCTCAAACGTCATCGCTTTTGACGAGCACGACCGCCGCACCCTCGTACGCAAGGACTTTCCCCAGCGCAAGTTCGACTACCTGCTCGAGAGTCCCGGCCCGGGTTCCACCTTCCTGTTCACCGGGCGGCTCGCGAATCTCGCTCGCGAGCACCTCTCAGGACCGGATGCCGCGGCACGCGCCGTCGACTATCACGACTGGCTTCTGTACGCGCTCTGCCGAGCGCAGGGCTGGCGCTGGCACATCGACTCCGTGCCGTCCGTTCTCTACCGTCAGCATGACGCAAACGTGATGGGATCGAACGTCGGGCTCGCGTCAGCGCGCGAACGACTGCGCCTCATTCGCCGCCACTGGCATCGGCAGCAGGCGCTGATTCTCGCGCAACTCTCAGTCGATATCGCTCCCGATGCGACCCGCGCCGAACTGACGTCGATCGCCGAGGCGCTCGCGACCAGAACCATGCAAAACCGAAGGACACTGTTGAGCTACTCCAGCGAGTTCCGACGCCGCCCACGGGATCGTCGCGCGATCGCCGTACTGATCGCTTTGGGGATCTGGTGAGCGCGCGGGCAGCAGACCCCCTGCTGCTGGTCGGCGGAAGCGGCTTCATCGGCCAGCGGCTTAGCGCGGCGCTCGTCGAGCGCGGTCGCTCGGTGCGCAATTTCGACACCCAAGACTCTCCCGTTTCGGGGGTCGAGACGGTCATCGGCGATGTTCTGGATGTCGGCGCCCTCGCCGCCGCCGCGCGCGGCTGCGACTCGATCATCAACCTCGCCGCGGTGCACCGCGACGATGTTCGGCCGGTCTCCCGGTACGAGGAAGTCAACGTCGGTGGCGCACACTCGGTCGTCGCCGCGGCCGAGGCACGCGGCATCCGCCACATCACATTCACCTCGTCTGTTGCCATCTACGGGCTCGACAAGCACAACGTGACCGAGGACAGTGTGCCCGAGCCGTTCAACGAGTACGGTCGCACCAAGTTGCTCGCCGAGGAAGTATTCCAGGCCTGGGTTACCGGTGCCGCGGACCGCACGCTAACGATCGTGCGCCCATCGGTCGTCTTCGGGGAGGGCAACCGCGGAAATGTCTACACTCTCGCCCGCCAGGTAGCCTCTGGCCGATTCCTCATGATTGGCGGCGGCACCAACGCCAAGTCGATGAGCTATGTCGGCAACATCGCCGAATATCTCGCCGACACCGTCGAGACGCCCGCCACGTCGACGGTCAACTACGCCGATAAACCGGACCTGAGCACGAGCGAGCTGGTTGCCGCGATCCGAGCGAGCCTCGGCGCGAAGGCCGGGCGGCGACTGTCGGTACCGCTCCCAGTGGGTCTCGCCGCCGGGTACGCCTTCGACGCGATTGCCCGAGTCACCGGGCGCACCTTCCCAATCTCCGCTGTGCGGGTTCGCAAGTTCGTCGCGGACACCTCTGTCAACACCGACCGGCTTCAGGCGACCGGCTACCGGCCGAGGTACGACCTGCGCGACGCGGTTGGCCGCACGGTGCGCGCGGAGTTCGGGGCACCGCAGCCCTAAGGTCTCCCGAGCGCCCGGTACGTCCAGCCCGCCGAACGCCAGACCTCGGGGTCAAGACAGTTGCGACCGTCGACGATGGCGCGGTGCTTGACGACTGAGCCGAGGGCGTCCGGGTCGAGTTCTCGATACTGCTTCCATTCGGTGAGCACAAGCACGGCGTCAGCCCCCCGCGCGGTCTCAAGCGGATCCTCGACGTACGTCAGCTGTGGGCGGATGCGCCGCGACGTCTCGATGGCGTGCGGGTCGGTCGCCAGCACGTGCGCCCCGAGTCCGGCGAGTTTTGCCGCGACGTCGAGCGCCGGGGAGTCCCTCACGTCATCAGAGTCCGGCTTGAACGCAAGACCGAAGACCGCGATGTGCTTCCCTGCGACATCGCCACCGCAGACCTCGCGCGCCAAGTCGACCATGCGCTCGCGTCGGCGGAGGTTGATCGAGTCGACTTCACGCAGAAAGCCGAGCGCCTGGTCGACGCCGAGTTCCTCGGCCCGCGCCATGAAGCCGCGGATGTCCTTCGGCAGACATCCGCCGCCAAAGCCGAGGCCTGCGTTGAGAAAACGGCGGCCAATGCGCGCGTCGTACCCGATCGCATCCGCCAACTGGGTGACGTCGGCGCCGGTCGCCTCTGCAACCTCGGCCATCGCGTTGATGAACGAGATCTTGGTGGCGAGAAAGGCGTTCGCCGCAACCTTTACGAGTTCGGCCGTGGCGAAGTCCGTCACCACACGCGGGGTTCCCGCGGCGATCGCTGCGGCGTACACCTCGTCGAGATCCGCGACGGATGCCGCATCCCCGGCCCGCACACCGTAGACGAGCCGGTCCGGGCTGATGGTGTCTTTCACGGCGAAGCCCTCGCGTAAAAACTCTGGGTTCCACGCCAAGCGCGCGCCGTATTTCTCGACTTCGAGCGCCAGGCGCTCGGCCGTGCCAACCGGCACGGTGGACTTGCCGACGACCAGATCGCCGAGCGCGAGATGCGGCGCGATGGCTGCGAATGCGGCATCCACGAAGCGCAAATCGGCTGCATAACTGTCTGGCAGCAGCGGCGTGCCGACCGCGACGAAATGCACGCGCGCGCCAGCCACGGCCGCGAAGTCTGTGGTGAACGAGAGCCTCCCCGTCGCGAGCGCCGAGCCGAGCTTCTCGGGGAGACCGGGTTCGAAGAAGGGCGCAATGCCAGCGGACAGGCTGGCGATCTTCGCGGCGTCAATGTCCACCCCGACGACGTCGTGTCCAAGTTCGGCCATGCACGCCGCGTGGACGGCGCCGAGATACCCACAGCCGATGACGGAGATCTTCACGCGTGCACTGTAGTGGATGGGAGTGACGTCTTCATGGCTCGCACATCGACTACCCATACCTCACGTGCGTGACATCCCCAGCCGAGACGACGCGATCGGCACCGGAGCCGCCCTCCCGCACAACCAGTCGACCCAGCTCGTCAATCGCTCGAGCGCTGCCGCGCAGCGCCGATCCGTCTGGCAACTCGACACGCACGTCACGGCCGAGCGTGCCACAGGCGTCGCTGACGGATGCCCGGAGCCCGGCCTCGGCGTCGAACCCGGCATCCTCGAACTCACCCCACAGCGTCTCGAACGCCTCAAGGTATGCCGCAAGCGCTCGGTCGAGCAGCGCATCCGGCTCGGCGCCGCACAGGGTAAGTGAGGTCGCTGTTGGCACCGGGAGCTCCTCCTCGGTCATCGTGAGATTGAGCCCAGCGCCCATGACCGCGCCGCCGGAGGGCACGAGCTCTCCGAGCAATCCCGCAACCTTGAGACCGTCGACGAGCACGTCGTTTGGCCATTTGAGGTTCACCGGCTGCTGCGGCAGCATGGATCGCACGGCGCGAGTCATCGCGAGGCCCGCAAGCAACGGCAACCATCCGAAACCGCGCTCGCCGGCCACGAAAATGGAAACGGCAAACGCGGTGCCTGGCGGTGCCACCCACGTGCGCCCGACGCGGCCGCGGCCGCGTCGGGCGCACGTGGGTGGC
>CAZCOC010000029.1:0-4160 GCA_964500075.1 uncultured Salinibacterium sp. | reverse complement strand
CGAGTTCACCGTTGGTTGACCCGACCTCACTGACCCACTCGACGCGCATCCGACAAGGCTACCCAGACCGGCCCGCGCATCCGGCCTGCGCGAGGTCGCTGGAGCTTGAAACCGATCGTCGCGAATTCGCGCTGCCCTACTACGATGGGCGGAAGGCTCCGCCGGTCAATGACCGTGAACCCGCCGGTGCCAATCGCCCGCACCCCGAAACCGCACCCGACGAAACCCCGACGTAACCGCCCCACGTAAGGAAGCCTGAGTGACGACTGACCTTAGCCCCGTTCCCGGCGCGGCCAGTAGCACGCCACTTCGCCTGCGCACGGCGGATGCGGTGATGCGCTTTTCCAGTCGCGTCGGTTGGGCAGAGCCGGAGCTGATGGGCCTGAGCACGCTGGTTCGGCCGGGTGACCACGTCTTCGACATCGGGGCAGCACACGGCATGTACACCATCCCCTTGGCCCGACTTGTTGGCGCAACCGGAGGAGTTCACGCATTCGAACCGCATCCCCGCCAGCAAAAAACGCTGCGACGCGTGCGCCGAGCAGTGGGGGCCGGCCAGGTGCAGGTCAACGCCGGAGCAATCGGCTCCGAACAGGGTGTCTTCACGATGCGGCTCCCGGTGAAGTTCGGACTCCCGATCTATGGTCACGCACACCTTGTGCCAGACCTGCCAGCTGGCGCCCCGACACCGCCGAATATGCGTCAGTGGCAGACCCCGGTTTACACCGTCGACGAATGGTGCACCCAGAATGGCATCAGCTCAGTCAGCTTCATGAAGGTTGACGTCGAAGGCTTTGAACCGGCGGTGATCGACGGTGCCGTTAAGACGATCGAGGCGTCACGTCCGAGCATCCTGCTTGAAGTTGAGGATCGCCACCTCGCCAAGTACGGCCGCGATGCGAACCAGTTTGCCGATGAATTGCGCCGACGGTGGCCCGACTACGGGATGTACACCTGGGTCAAAGGCGCGTGGGTTGCAACTTCGACGGTCACACTGGCGGCACGAAACTACCTCTTTGCAACGGATGCCGCGTTTGCTCGACGGTAAAGTGACACCGTGACTCCAGAGCCAACTTCGAGCAGCGCTGCCGACCTGTCGACGACGGCCGGGCGCATCGCAGACCTCAAGGCGCGCTACCACGAAGCCGTCACGGCCAGCGGTGAAGCCGCCATCGAGAAGCAGCACGCCAAAGGCAAGAAGACTGCGCGCGAACGCATCGACACCCTGCTCGACCACGGCTCGTTCGTTGAACTCGACGAGTTCGTGCGACACCGCACCCACGCCTTCGGCATGGAGAGCAAGCGCCCGTACGGTGACGCCGTTGTCACCGGTCTCGGCACCATCCACGGCCGCCAAGTTGCCGTCTACAGCCAAGACTTCACGATCTTCGGTGGCTCGCTCGGCGAAGTCGCTGGCGAGAAGATCATCAAGGTCATGGATCACGCCCTCAAGACCGGGGTGCCGATCATCGGCATGCTGGATTCCGGCGGGGCGCGCATCCAGGAAGGCGTTGTCGCCCTCGGCAAGTACGGCGAAATCTTCCGACGTAACACCGCGGCCTCCGGCGTCATCCCGCAAATCTCGATCATCATGGGCCCCGCTGCCGGCGGCGCGGTTTACTCGCCAGCGCTGACTGACTTCGTCATCATGGTCGACAAGACCAGCCAGATGTTTGTCACCGGCCCGGATGTCATCAAGACCGTTACTGGCGAAGACGTCGGTATGGAGGAACTCGGCGGTGCGCTGACGCACAACACGATCTCAGGTGTTGCCCACTACCTCGCCAGCGACGAGGATGACGCGCTCGATTACGCCCGCACCCTCATCGGCTTTCTGCCGGATAACAACCTCGCGGAACCGCGCGTCTACGAGAGCGACGTTGATCTCGAAATCACCGACGATGACCGCAAACTCAACTCGATCATCCCGGACAGCCCGAACCAGCCGTACGACGTTCTCACGATCATCGAGCGCATCGTCGACAACGGAGACTTTCTCGAAACGCAGCCGCTGTACGCCCCGAACATCGTGGTCGGTTTCGGACGCGTCGAAGGTCGAACGGTTGGCGTGATCGCCAACCAGCCGCAAGCGATGGCAGGCACACTCAACATTGAGGCTGGCGAGAAGGCCGCGCGCTTCCTGCGGTTCTGCGACGCCTTCAGCATCCCGATCCTGACGCTCGTGGATGTGCCCGGCTATCTGCCTGGCACCGATCAGGAATGGACCGGGGTCATCCGCCGTGGCGCGAAACTGCTCTACGCCTACGCCGAAGCAACAGTGCCGCTCGTGACCGTCATCACGCGCAAGGCCTACGGCGGCGCGTACATCGTCATGGGGTCGAAGCAGATGGGCGCTGACCTCAACTACGCTTGGCCAACCGCCGAGATCGCTGTCATGGGCGGGCAGGGGGCGGTCAACATCCTGTACCGCGGCGAGATCAAGGCAGCAGAGGATGCCGGTGAGGATGTCGCGGCGGTGCGCACCCGGCTCGCGAACGAGTACACCTACAACGTGGCATCCCCGTTCCTGGCCGCCGAGCGCGGCGAACTCGACGGCGTCATCGAGCCAGCCGCCACGCGCGTTGCCGTGATCAAGGCGCTTCGAGCGCTGCGCACGAAGCGGGCGACACTGCCACCCAAGAAACACGGGAATATTCCACTGTGATCGAACCGATTGTCGGCCAATCGGGTGCGAACGAGCCGCCAGCGCCGGTCGAACTCCGCGTCGTCTCGGCCGGCGCAACCGCCCGGGAGATTGCAGCAGCCAGTGTTGTGCTCGAAGCGGCGCTGGACGAGTTCGCAGCCGCCGATGCGTTGAGCGCCTCGGCGACGCGCTCGGGCTGGGCGCTCAGTCAGGCCGGATTGCGCTCGCCGATTCGGCCAGGAGAAGGGCGCTGGCGCTCGTTCGCTCCTTGAGTCGTGTCCCCCAAAAGGACGACTGTGCACTGCCACAAAATCGCGCAGACTGAGTCTCGACGGTGTCTCTCATAGAGATACACCACCGACCATCTGCCAACTAGGGTAAGCGGGCAGACGGTGTGGGGGCGGGTCAGGGCGATATTCGGGTTATCGTCCTGACCCGAATATGTACGAAGGGCCGGGTTGAGTTCGCTCCCCGGTCCTTCGCCCGTCTGGCGCTGCCTACCCGTGTTTGCGTGCTGGCCGGAATCAGGCGAAAGTCTCGGCCGTCTGCGCTCGCGGTATCTCAAGCCACAGAACGACCTCGTCGTCCTCGGCCTCCTCCTGACCGAGTGCACTTGCGTGCCCGTCACCAACACTGTTGAGACCAACAAGCGTTACCGCGATCTCCGAGCCGCCTGGCACCGTTCGGGCAATGAATGTGTCAGCGCTCGATGCACGCATTGCTGCCGCGAGCGCGTTCAGAACACGATCGAGCTCGCTGGTCGACAGCTCATCGATACCGCCTTCGTCGAGCAAGGTCACGGTTGCGCCCCGGCGCCGCGCCGCCATCACTTCGTGACGAACTGCGTCGTTGAGCAGCGTACGCCCGCGAATCTCATCGCGGATCGCTCGCTCAAGCAAGAGGCATTCGCGACGCTCTTCCCCCGTCAACTGGCCGCCGGAGCTTTCAATGCGTTTGAGCATCTCTAACGCCATCGCACTGGTCTGCCCGAGTCTAATTTGGCGCTCAGAAAGGTGAGCATCCTGGGCTGCCTTCCAGTCGGTTGCCTCCCGCTCCGCGAGGGCAAAGCGCTGGGCGTCGCGCGCCGCCTTCGCCAGCGCGTTGCTCAGAATGTGCGAGATCGCCACCCACGTGATGCTCCCAACGACGCCAAGCCCAAGGAGCCCAAGTGGGCCAGCCCACCAGACCGTCTGAGCCACAAGAAACCCCATCCCAACCCACGCAAACGCATTGCGTCTGCGGGTCGACGTGATGGTCATCAGCACACCCACTGCCGCGATGTGCCAGGTCGAGTAGCCGACGCCGCCCTCCCGATTTGGGTCGATCTGACTGGTGTCTAGAACGGTCACTGCGATCGAGACGACAACGTTCAGTGCGGCCATCCAGATCGGCATTCTGGCCGGCGCACCCGGCCAGAGACTGATCGTCGTCGCGATGAGGAACAGTGCCATGGCCACAAAGACTGGCAACGGATTTCTCGGAACGGTGAGCGAGTACAGCGCAAGCACCATGAGGT
>CAZCOC010000028.1:0-10636 GCA_964500075.1 uncultured Salinibacterium sp. | reverse complement strand
GGTGAATGACCTCGGCGACGATGAAGTTCAGAAACTTCTCGGCGAAGGCGGGGTCAAGGTGCGCCTCGGCCGCGAGGTCACGAAGCCGCGCGATTTGCACCTTCTCGCGCTCGGGGTCTGAAGCCGGTAGCCCCTCTGCTGCCTTCAGGCGCCCGACGCTTTGGGTGAACTTGAACCGCTCGGCCAGAAGGTGCACGAGCGCGGCATCGATGTTGTCGATACTCTGCCGAAGACTCGTGAGCTCGGCGGATGCTTCGTGCTCGCTCATGCGGTCAAATCTAGTCGTTGCCAAGACTCAGCGGTCGAGCGAAACGGGCTGCCAACCGGCAGCATCGAGCCGCGCGATGAGGCCCGCGCGCACCAACGGCCACTCGTCAACGATCACCGAATACACGGCGGTGTCGCGCCATGAGCCGTCTGCGCGCAACGAGTCCCGACGCACAATTCCCTCGTACTGGCCGCCGAGCTTCTCGATCGCGGCCCGCGAACGCGCATTGAGCGAATCCGTCTGCAGTTTGACCCTGCCGAAGCCGCTATCGAAGGCGAGGCCGAGCATCATGAGCTTCGCCTCGGGATTCACGGCCGTGCCCCACACCCGCGGATCCCAAGCCGTCCAGCCAATGTGCGCGTGTTCGCGCGTCTCGTTGAAGTCGCCAAGAGTGGATGTACCGACGAGCGTGCCGTCGTCGTTGCCGCCCATGATGCGGGCTACGTACACGTTTGCGGTCTCCCACGAGTAGTACCGCTCGGCGAAGTCGAGAAACGCATCGAGCGAACTGGGCAGACCCTCTGGGCCACCACCGTAGCCGCCAGCAAAGACCTCCGGATACCCGATCGCCCGGTACAACTCTGGCAAGGCGTGTCGCGTGAGCGGCTCGAGGCGGATGATGCGGCCCACGAGCGCGCCGACGGCAGGGCGTATCGCGGGCATCCGCCCACACTACAGTTGCGGCATGGATGCATCGTGGAGAACTCTGCCGCTCACCCGCATCGGCGCTTCGTTCGTGTCGTGGTTTCTGTTCGTGCTCTGCTTTGGTCTGCTCTTTCAGATCGTTATGGTTGTGATGGCGCTTGGCGGCTCCTGTGCAAGTGGTGGGCCGTTCGAGATCGCGGTTGAATGCCCCGACAACACCTGGCTCGCACCGGTAAGCATCTGGGTCGGGCTGGGTGCCGTGGCACTCTCGTTCTTTCTCGCGAAAGGGTTTGGCACCCCGTTGACGACCTGGGCGTGGCCAGTGCTGTTCGTCGGCCTTGGCGGGGCATTTCTTACCAGCTTTGTTCTGAGCCAGGACATTGTCGGCCTAATCATCGGAGTGCTCTTCGTCGGGATGGGCTTAACCCCGCTCGCGATCCAGCTGCGGGCCAGTCCCCAACGGACCGTCCTTGGCCAAATTTCGGCAGGAGGACTTCAATTCGTGGAGTCCGACCGTGCCCGGCCGGGGCTCATGCGGCGTTCGGCCAAGAAACCGGACGGCGCGATCATCCCCACGGCCGCACACTGGGCGCTGTCAATCGGCATCACGACGATCGCCGTGCTTGGCGGGCTTCTGACGGCGGCTGCCTGGGTGTGAGCGGCGAGGTTGAGCTGTCCTGGTCTAGCTGTCGATGAGGTCATGCCGAACGATGATCGCTTCGCGGTCGGGCCCGACACCGATGGCTGAGATGCGGCAACCGCTCATGGCCTCGATGGCGAGCACGTAGTCGCGAGCGTTTTTGGGGAGGTCGTCGAACTTGCGCACTGCGGTTAGGTCCTCTGTCCAACCGGGGAAGTTTTCGTAGATCGGAACAGCGTGGTGGAAATCCGTCTGCGAGACGGGCACCTCTTCGACGCGCACTCCGTCTACGTCGTACGCAACGCAGACCGGAATCTGTTCGAGCCCGCTGAGTACATCGAGCTTGGTCATGACGTAGTCGGTCACGCCGTTGATGCGGGCTGAGTACCGAGCGATCGGCGCGTCATACCAGCCGGTGCGGCGCGGTCGACCCGTGGTGGTGCCGAACTCGAAGCCCCTTGCCCGCAACCAATCACCCTCTTCGCCGTGCAGCTCGGTCGGGAACGGTCCGGCTCCGACGCGCGTCGTGTATGCCTTGACGATTCCGATGATGCGGTCAAACCGGTTGGGGGCGACTCCGGATCCGGTCGCAGCCCCCCCGCTCGTGGAACTCGAGGAGGTGACGAAGGGGTAGGTGCCGTGGTCGACATCCAGCATCGTTGCCTGGCCGCCCTCGAACACGACCGTCTTGCCGGCGTCGAGCGCCTTGTTGAGCAAGAGCGCGGTGTCGGCCACCATCGGGCGCAGCCGCTCAGCGTAGCTCAACAGATCAGCAACGACCTCTTCAACATCAATTGCTCGGCGGTTGTAGATCTTCACCAGCAAATGGTTCTTCTGGTGAAGGGCGCCCTCCACCTTTTGCCGAAGGATGTTCTCATCGAACAGATCCTGAATGCGGATGCCCACCCGATTGATCTTGTCCGCATATGCCGGTCCGATGCCCCGCCCAGTGGTGCCGATCTGGCGCTTGCCGAGAAAGCGCTCGGTCACCTTGTCGAGCGTGCGGTGATAGTGGGTGATCACGTGTGCGTTCGCGCTCACCAAGAGTCTGGAGACATCCACCCCGCGCGCGCCCAGCGCGGTCAGTTCGTCGAAGAGTACCTCGATGTCGATGACGACGCCGTTGGCGATAACCGGAATGACGCCTTCTGTGAGGATGCCGGACGGCAGCAGGTGCAGCGCGTACTTCTCATCGCCGACCACGACCGTGTGGCCGGCGTTGTTGCCGCCATTGAATTTGACGACATAGTCGACGCGACTGCCGAGCAGGTCAGTTGCCTTACCCTTGCCCTCGTCGCCCCACTGGGCGCCAATGATGACGATTGCTGGCATGGGCTATTTCCCTGTTCGATCGGACCGTGGGATTACACCCAAGCCTATCGTTGCGGGTTGGCGGTGCGCTTCTCTCGTGCACCGTTGGCGCGCCAGGGAACACTACCTCAGTCGAAATTCACATGCTGAGTGATCCACGCGTGCATCACGACCGCAGCGGCGGCGGAGGCGTTGATGCTTCTGGTGGAGCCGAATTGACTGATCTCAACCGTGGCATCCGCAGCGCTCAGGGCTTCACCACTCAGCCCAGGCCCTTCCTGACCGAACAGCAACACGCAGCGCGCTGGCAACTCGAAACGCTCAATCGCGATACTCCCCAGCACGTTATCAACGGCGATGATTGGCAGTTCCGCCGCTCGAGCAGACGAAACGAACGCTGAGACGTCATCGTGCTGATCGATGTGCTGGTAGCGATCGGTGACCATCGCGCCACGCTTGTTCCAACGCCGCCGCCCGATGATGTGCACTCGCTCGGCGCCGAAGGCGTTCGCGCTGCGCACGATGGAGCCGATGTTCATGTCGTGTTGCCAGTTTTCGATGGCGACCTGAAACGGATGCCGCGTCGCATCCAAATCGCGCCGAATCGCCTCGACGCTCCAGTACCGATACCGGTCGATCACGTTACGGCTGTCGCCGCGCTCAAGCAACTCGGGGTCGAACCACGGATCGCTCGGCCGCTCGCCGCGCCACGGACCGACCCCGTTCGTGCTGAGCTCGTGGCTGGGGTTTGGCGCGCCAGCTGCCGTGTCGGAGGTCACGATCCGAGGCTAGCCGCTGTTAATCTCAGCTCATGCCATGGACACCGGAGGGGCAGAACCTCGTCGTACACGGCAACAACCTCGAGGTAACGGCCGCACTCCCAGACGCGAGTGTTCGCCTCATCTATCTTGATCCGCCGTTCAACACCGGGCGCACGCAAGCCCGACAGTCCACCTCGATGACGCAGTCGGCAACGGGTGCGCGCACGGGATTCAAGGGCCTCAGCTACGAGACGGTAATTGGCTCGCTCACGAGCTACGACGACCGCTTCAGCGACTACTGGAGCTTTCTGCACCCGCGGCTCGTCGAAGCCTGGCGGTTGCTTGACGACCGCGGCACGCTCTACCTCCACCTCGATTACCGCGAAGCACACTATGCAAAAGTGGCCCTTGACGTGCTCTTCGGCCGCGACTGCTTTCTCAACGAGATCATTTGGGCGTACGACTATGGTGCGCGCACCAACAGCCGGTGGCCAGCCAAACACGACACGATACTCGTCTACGTAAAGGACCCGGCCAACTACTATTTCGACAATGCGGCTGTCGACCGTGAACCGTACATGGCCCCCGGGCTTGTGACACCAGAAAAAGTAGAGCGCGGCAAACTGCCGACGGATGTCTGGTGGCACACGATCGTGTCCCCGACCGGTCGCGAGAAGACCGGCTACCCGAGCCAGAAGCCGGAGGGAATTCTTCGACGCATCGTGGCGGCATCGAGTGCGCCGGGAGACTGGGTGCTCGACTTCTTTGCCGGCAGCGGAACGACGGGAGCGGTGGCATCCTCGCTGGGTCGACGCTTCGTGCTCGTAGAGAAAAGTGCGGCGGCAATCCAAGTTATGCGCGATCGTTTGCCGAGCGACACCGTCTTCGAGTAGCTGGTTACGATGGCTACATGGGCAATCGTGGCGAGATCGAGTGCTGGCTCACCGACATGGATGGCGTGTTGGTTCATGAGAACCAACCAATTCCTGGTGCGTCTGAACTGTTGCAGCAGTGGCGAGACGAAGGCAAGCCGTACCTCGTGCTCACCAACAACTCGATTTTCACGCCACGCGATCTGAGCGCTCGGCTCAGGGCATCCGGACTTGACGTTCCAGAAGAGTCAATTTGGACGTCGGCCTTGGCGACTGCCGACTTTCTGAAGTCCCAGCTTCCCGGCGGCACGGCGTTCGTCATCGGCGAGGTCGGCATTACAACGGCACTGCACGAAGCGGGCTTCGTGATGACTGAGAGCGATCCCGATTACGTCGTCATTGGTGAAACCCGCAATTACTCGTTCGAGGCGATCACGAAGGCGATCCGGCTGATCGGGGCAGGCTCGCGCTTCATTGCCACCAACCCGGATGCCACGGGGCCGAGTGCCGATGGACCGATGCCAGCCACCGGCGCGGTCGCCGCCCTCATCACGAAGGCGACCGGTCGCGAACCATACGTCGTCGGCAAGCCAAACCCGATGATGTTCCGCTCGGCGATGAACAAGATCGGCGCACACAGCGAGAACACCGGGATGATCGGCGACCGCATGGACACCGACATCATCGCTGGCATCGAGGCTGGTCTGCACACGATCCTTGTCTTGACCGGCATCAGTGATACCGCCGAGATCGAACGGTACCCGTTCCGCCCTGATGAAATCCTCAACAGCGTCGCAGATCTGCTCTCCGCCGAGCCCGTGGAGACCGACCTCGACTGAGCGCTAGTGACTGCTCTACCGGCCTGATAGCAGCTGCGCGGTGCGCTATTGAACGACGGCCTGAGCGGCGATCGAACCGGTGAGCGGCTCGCCGCCAGCCCGGGCGACGAAGCAGAAGAACGATGGATTGCCGGCGAGCCACTCCTGATCGTTGCCCGCGAAGCTGGCCGAGATCTGTATGTCGGCCGCGCCAGCCGCAGCCTCAAAGTTGATCGAACTCGGTGCAGAGCACAGCGGAAGCGTGCGGTCCTGTAGCGCCTCTACTCCGGGGTATGGGGTGCCCGCTGGATCGTCGAAGACCCCCCGGTACACCATTTGGGCACGGTGTGGCGTGGCGCAGTCGACAACGACATAGGTGTCCTGCCAGGCCGACTCCCATGGTTCGAGGCATTCGCCGCCTCGCAACTCACTCCAGGTGTACTCTCCGGGCTCTCGCGGTCCAAGGCCGAGCCCTGGCGAGCTTGACGGTGCCGTTCCAACCGCGCTCGGCACGGCAACCGGAGCCGGCCGGATGGTCGGCGCAAGTCGAGCGCCCACGAGGAATACGGCAACAAGTGCGAGCACAGCGACCAGTGAACCCGCCACCCACAACAGGATCTTCTGCGTACGCGGCATCGGCACCCTGGGTGGGCCGGGCTCGCGAGGCTGTCCGGGCTGCCGTGGCGGCGCGGCCCCGCTCCTGACCGGTGGCGACAGCGAAGGTGACGAAATTATCGTGGCATCGTCGTAATCACGAAACTGCGTGTCGCCGAACAACGAGTCGATGGCGGATGCCTCAACTCCTTCGCCGACCGGATCAGCCAGTCCAATCGGCTCGGCCCAATAGACGTCGGTCGCGCCCTGCATCGAGTAATCGACTGCTGGCGTTTCCCATGGGTGCTGAGCGCGCTCGACCGCAGTGCTGGGTTGCTCGATCGCACTGGTCGGCTGTTCAAACACGCTGGGAGGCTGCACGATCGCACTCGTGGGTTGGTCTATCGGATCGTAGGCCCAGCGTTCACCAAGGCCCCCCGGCGTTGGCGGCGGTGCCGCCGCCGGGGGCAATGCTGTCGCCTGGGGCAATGCTGTCGCCTGGGGCAATGCTGTCGCCTGGGGCAATGCTGTCGCCGGCCAGCTTGGAACGGGTTCCGGCGCTCGCGGCTCCATCGGCGCGGCGCCTGCGCCGCCAGGAGTGAGGCCCCACACGAACCCTCCGGTCGACTCGGCGGCGGGGGGCGGCTGGGCAAATGGCAGTGCAGCCGGCGGTGGCGGCGCAGCAAGCGGAGGTCCAGCCGGCGGCGCAGCAAGCGGACGTACAGCTGGCGGCGCTAGAGCTGGCGGTGGTGCGACCGGCCGAAATGCCGACCCTGGCGACTGAGTCGGCGGAGTCGGCGCAGTCGGCGCAGCAGTGGCAGGAGGATGAGCAGGCTTCTTCGGCTCCGACTCATCATCGAACTGGCTCGCGAGCCAATCGCTCGGATCAATGTCGTCTCTGTCGGCCATCACCGGGCCAACCCAAGGTCTTCGAGTCCGATCGCCCAGAGGTACGGGTACCCGGCCGCTTCAATGCGTTCACGCGCACCGGTCGCGCGGTCAACCACGACGGCGACCGCGGCGATCTCGGCGCCCACCTTCAACAGCGCCTCGATTGCCGCAAGCGGGGAACCGCCGGTGGTCGAAGTGTCTTCGAGTACGATGACCCTTTTGCCTTCGACATCCGGCCCCTCGACTTGGCGACCGCGCCCATGGTCTTTCGGTTCTTTGCGCACGACGAAGGCATCGTAACTGAGCCCACGCGCCGCCGCTTGATGCAGCACGGCGGCAGCGATCGGGTCAGCACCCATTGTGAGCCCCCCAATGGCAGCGACTTCGGGAATCGGTGCGATGAGGTCAAGCATGACCTGACCAATCAGGGGAGCAACGCGGTGGTCGAGGCTCACTTTGCGCAAGTCGATGTAGTAACTCGCTTTCGCCCCGCTCGTAAGCGTGAAGTCGCCGTGAAACACCGCGTCATCCGAGATGTAGCGGATGAGCTGTTCGCGGGCCGAGGTCACTCGCCAAGCCTACAGATTCAGAGACGGGTCACCCCAAGCCAGTAGCGTTATGGGATGCGAGTAGCGACCTGGAACGTGAACTCGGTGCGTTCCCGAGTGGGTCGCGTCGTTGACTGGTTGGGTCGCGAAGCCGTAGACGTGCTGGCGATGCAGGAGATCAAGTGCACCGAGGCGCAGTTCCCTTTGACGGCATTCGAGGAAGCCGGCTATTCCGTTCAACTGTACGGGCTCAACCAGTGGAACGGGGTGGCGTTCGCCAGTCGCCTACCAATGGAGGAGGTTACGGTCGGGTTCGAATCTGCCCCGGGGTTCGGCAAGCTATTGCCAGACGGCAGTCTGCCTCGCGAAGCTCGAGCCTTGGCGGTCACCGTCGCTGGCGTCAAACTCTGGAGCCTCTACGTTCCCAACGGTCGCGAACTCGATAATCCGCACTATCCGTACAAGCTCGAGTGGCTTGCGAACCTTGCAACGGAAACTCGCGTGTGGCTTGACGCGAACCCCGGGCATCCGCTCGCGCTGATGGGCGATTTCAACATCGCGCCATTCGACTCTGACGTTTGGGACATCCAGGCCTTCGCCGGCAAGACCCATGTCAGTCAGGCCGAGCGGGATGCCTTCCGCTCGTTCGAGCAAGCAGGCCTCGTTGACGCGCTCAGGAGTCGGGGCATCGATGGCTACACATACTGGGACTATCAGCAGCTGCGATTCCCGCGCAACGAAGGAATGCGCATCGACTTCATCCTCGGTTCTGAGGCCTTCGACGACCTCGTCGTTGCCGCACGAATCGATCGGAACGAGCGCAAGGGCGACGGTCCAAGCGACCATGTTCCCGTCGTCGTTGACCTTGCAATCGACGCCGAGGACGGCGACGACCGACCGATGTTTCTCTAAGCCGCGCCAGACCAATACCACCACGCACGAGTAGGCTCGCGCGGCCCAAGGAGCAACGCGGCCAACACGAGGATCGGCACCGACAGCACCGTCGTGATGAAAGTCGAGTCGCGCGCAACGGCCCCGCCGCTGGAGCATCAACCCGAGCTTGAGGGAACTCGCGGCCACGACATCGCGTCGGCTCGTGCCGTGGGGTAACAGATCGCGCTGGCAGTGCCGATGATCGCGAAACCAATCAGCACACTTGCCATTCGATCATTCTGGCGCACTGCGCAAGCGACTAGGCTCGCGGCATGAACGCCAAGACGCGAGTTCCGCGCGACCCCAGTCGGCCGCCGAGAAGTTGGGACTTTCTCCTGACGGTGTTCTTGGTCTTCCTGCTCCTGGTCCTCACGGGTATTTTCGTCGTCGCCGGATTCGGAATGGGACTGACGACAATCACGTGCGCAGACTCATCCGCGAGTTGCAATTACGACCTCATCAGCATCGGTGCACTCATCACAATCGTCGGCACCTCCGTGGTTGCTCTCACCGCAATCATCACGTCGGTCGTTCTCATCGCACGCCGACGCGTGTCGTTTGTTGTTCCCCTTGTGTCGTGCCTCGCCGTGATCGGGCTGTTCGTGCTCGGATCCTGGCTCGTCGATGTCGCCGTACCCGGCACGTGAGGTCGGGTTGGCACCCCAGACGGCTAGGAACATAAGAGCACCTTGATCGCTCGACGCCCAGCCGTGGCGGCAGTCGGCATGCCTCCACGTTTCGAGCCTACGACTTGGCGAGTTGCGAGTTACGCTAGTTCTATGAAGCGTCCAGTTCTTACGTCTGTGCTGATCGCGATCAGCGCGCTGATCTACGGAGCATCCCCGATCGACATCGTGCCGGAACTCCTTGCCGGCCCGTTCGGCTTCGGCGATGACGCAATCGTGCTCGTGGCCGCTGGGGTCGCGATCTGGCGCATCCTTGGCTCTCGACGACGCGGCGCTCAACCGCCACAGCCGGAGCCCCCGCTCGCTTAGGGTTTGCTTCGCGCTAGGTGCTAGGTCAGCCTCGAGACGGTCAGACTGTCGCCGGTAGGCGCGACCCCGACGAGCACCGTGTCACCATCACGAATTTCTCCCGCGAGCAGTGAACGAGCAAGCTTGTCGTCGATCTCGTGCTGCATCAGGCGACGAAGCGGTCTTGCGCCGTAGACCGGATCGTAGCCTCGTTCGGCGAGCCAGCCGCGGGCATCCGGAGTGACCGCCAGCTCAAGCCGGCGATCGCCCAACCTGCTCGCGAGACGG
The DNA here is from genome assembly GCA_964500075.1 of uncultured Salinibacterium sp. Taxonomy (GTDB): domain Bacteria; phylum Actinomycetota; class Actinomycetes; order Actinomycetales; family Microbacteriaceae; genus Rhodoglobus. The sequence continues at coordinate 1,093 of CAZCOC010000028.1, read as the reverse complement.
TCGATGTAGAGTTCGACGATCTGGCTTAAGTCATCGGTCGAGAGCGGCGAGAAGACGACAATGTCGTCGAGTCGGTTGATGAACTCGGGTTTGAACGCCTGCCGAACGAGTTCGTTGACGGCGGCTTTGCGCTCCTCCCACGGCAGATTCTGGTCAGTGATGTATTGGCTCCCGAGGTTCGAGGTGAGAATCAAGATCACATTTCGAAAGTCGACCGTGCGCCCCTGACCATCGGTGAGTCGGCCGTCGTCGAGCACTTGCAACAAAATATCGAAGACTTCGGGATGCGCCTTCTCGACCTCGTCGAGGAGGATCACCGAGTACGGTCGACGGCGCACAGCCTCAGTCAGTTGCCCACCCTGCTCATAGCCGATGTAGCCAGGAGGGGCGCCGACCAGCCGCGAGACGGAGAACTTCTCGCCATACTCGCTCATGTCGATGCGAACGAGCGCCTTCTCGTCGTTGAACAGGTACCCGGCGAGCGCTTTCGCGAGTTCTGTTTTTCCGACCCCGGTCGGGCCGAGAAACAGGAACGAGCCGGTCGGACGGTCGGGATCCGAAATGCCGGCTCGTGTGCGCCGCACAGCCTCAGAAACGGCGGCGACGGCATCCTTCTGGCCGATGAGCCGCTTGCCGAGCTCGGTTTCGAGTTGCAACAGCTTCTGGGTTTCGCCTTGCGTGAGACGATCGACGGGCACACCAGTCCAGGCAGCAACCACCGAGGCGATGTCGTCCTCGGTGACCTGATCGTTGACCATCCGCGGGCCGACCGGCTGAGCAGATTCTGCCGCGGCCACTGCGGCTTCGATTCCGGGAATGGTTTCGTAATTGAGCTTGGACGCCTTCTGGTAGTCACCCTCGCGCATTGCCCGGTCGAGCTCAATGCGCGCCTCGTTCAGTCGTGTCTTGAGTTCTCCGACCCCGGTCAGGGCCGCCTTCTCGATCTTCCAGCGATTCTCGAGCTCACCGAGTTGCGTCTCCTGAGCGGCGAGGTCTTCGCGTAGTTTCTCTAACCGAGCTTTGGATGCTTCGTCCTTCTCCTTCTTGAGTGCGAGCTCCTCGATGCGCAGTCGATCGACCGCGCGCTTGAGCT
>CAZCOC010000027.1:0-11372 GCA_964500075.1 uncultured Salinibacterium sp. | reverse complement strand
CACGCGAACTCCATGGTTCGCGTGGCATCCACATCGGTGAAAATGCTCACGTGCGGGGCGGAGAATGCGCTCTGCACCATGGCGGTAGCGATCGCCTTGCGAACGCCCTTGACGGGGATGCGCTCCTCGCGTTCGGTGCCCCACTCCGGTGTCTGAATGTTGCGAAACACGCTCGCCTGTGAGGCCTGACGGATGACGTCGTCGCGTGTGATCTCGCCGGCAAGGCCCGTCACTGTGACGCTGGCAAGATCGACGCCCAGGTCCTTCGCGAGCTTGCGGATCGGAGGTTTGGCGATGATGAGGCCGGTTTGGGCCGCGGGAACGGACGTCGGGCGAGTCGGAGAGCTCGCGGGCATGGCAACCGGTGCCGCCGGAATTGGCTCGGCCGGTGCGCCAGCCCCTCGGCGCCGACGTGAAGCGACATGGCCAGGCGCGCCATAACCAACGAGCACTGCGGGGGGCTTCTCGTCACCGTGCGCAACCGTCGCTGCGGTGTCGGCAATCGTCCCCATGGTGTCGTCGTCTCCGGGCGCTGCGAGCTGCACCGTTCCACCTTGCGAGCGCACCGTGATGATCGGCGTGCCAACCTCAACTGTGGCGCCCTCCTCCACGAGGAGCGCCGTGACGGTGCCCGCGAACGGCGACGGCAGCTCCACGAGCGACTTGGCCGTTTCGATCTCGACCAACACTTGGTTGATCATGACCGTGTCCCCGGGCTTGACCTTCCAGGAGACGATCTCGGCCTCGGTGAGTCCTTCACCGACATCGGGCAATGGGAACGAGGAATCAGCCACGGTGTGCCTCCATGTTCAATACGCCAGCACTCGGTCGACGGCATCGAGAATGCGGTCGACATCGGGAAGGTAGACGGACTCGAGCTTGGCTGGCGGGAACGGGGTGTCGAAGCCGCTCACGCGAAGCACTGGCGCCTCAAGCGAATAGAAAGCTCTCTCGGTGACCGTTGCCGCAATCTCGGAGCCAACGCTCACGTTCCCCGGCGCCTCCTGCACGACCACGACGCGTCCGGTCTTTTGAGCGGAAGCCACCAGCGGCGCATAGTCGATCGGCGACAGAGAGCGCAGGTCGACAACCTCGATACTGGTGCCTTCTTCGGCGGCGAGCGCCGCGGCATCCAGCAGCATGCTGACAACGGCACCGTGCCCGATGAGCGTCACCTCGGTGCCTTCGCGCGCGACCTTGCTGCTGTGAGTGGGGATGCCGCTTGAAGAGGTGTCGACGTCACCTTTGGCCCAATAGCGGCTCTTCGGCTCGAAAAACAACACTGGGTCGTTGCTCGCAATGGCTTCCTGAATCAGCCAATAGGCGTCGTGTGGCGTCGACGGGCTGAGCGAACGCAAGCCGGGCGTGTGCGCGAAATAGGCTTCCGGGCTCTCCTGATGATGCTCGATAGCGCCAATGTGACCGCCGTATGGCACGCGGATCACCACTGGCATGCTCACCGAGCCTTCGTGCCGCGCTGTCATCTTGGCCAACTGCGAGGTGATCTGATCGAAGCCAGGAAAGATGAACCCGTCGAACTGAATCTCGCACACTGGCCGGTAGCCACGCATAGCGAGCCCGATCGCGGTGCCGATGATGCCGGACTCAGCAAGCGGTGTGTCGAGCACGCGAGTGTCGCCGAACTCCGCTTGCAGCCCTTCGGTCACGCGAAAAACTCCACCGAGCGGACCGATATCTTCGCCCATCAGGAGTACGCGATCGTCGGCTGCAAGGCTCGCGCGAAGACCGTTGTTGATGGCCTTGGCCATGCTGAGCTGTTCGATGACGCCCTGCTTTTTCGTGATGCTCTGCTGTTCCACTGTCACGGGGCGCCTTCTTCGAACGATGCCTCGTACTCAGCAAGCCAGGCGCGTTGCTCGTCCATGAGCGGGTGCGGATCGCTGTAGACGTGATCGAACATGGTGGATGCCACCGGCGGCACCAACTCGACGACGCGACGGCGCACATCCGAAGCCAGGTCGTCACCTTCGACCGCGATCTCGGCGAAGAAGGCATCCGATTCTCCACGACCGCGAAGATACGTTTCGAAGCGGGCGATCGGATCGCGCTCGGCCCAGAAGCGCAGATCGTCATCTGCGCGGTACTTCGTCGGGTCATCACTGGTCGTGTGCGCACCCATGCGATAGGTCAACGCTTCGATGAAGCGCGGCCCGCCGCCGGAGCGGGCGGCATCAAGATTGTCTCGAGTAACCGCATAACTCGCGAGCACGTCGTTCCCATCGATCTGGATGCCCGGGATTCCGAAGCCAGACGGACGAAGGTAGAGCGGGGTTCGCGACTGGCGCGAGACCGGCACTGAGATGGCCCAGTGGTTGTTCTGCAGGAAGAACACCTGGGGTGTTTGGTAGCTCGCGGCGAAAACAAGCGCCTCGCTGACGTCGCCTTGGCTCGATGCCCCGTCGCCGAAATAGACGATGACCGCTTGGTCGGTTTCGGCATCTCCGGTCGCCGTCGCACCGTCGAGAGTGATGCCCATCGCATAGCCGGTCGCGTGAAGGGTCTGTGACCCGATGACGAGGGTGTACAGATGAAAGTTCCCGTGCTCGGCGGGATCCCAGCCTCCGTGGCTGAGTCCGCGCAGCATCGCAATAATCTTCAGCAGATCGACGCCACGGATTCGCGCGATAACGTGCTCGCGGTATGCCGGAAAGACGTGATCCTGGGCTCGGGTTGCCAGACCGGAACCCACTTGCGCTGCCTCTTGGCCAATGCTCGGGATCCACAGCGCGAGCTGGCCTTGCCGTTGGAGGTTGGCCGCTTCGATGTCGAAGCGACGCATGACCACCATATGACGATGGAAATCGCGCAACTGATCGTCGGTCAGAGCCGCAATCAGTGGGAGGTACTGCTCTGCGACCTCGCTTTCGGCGAGGGTGCCCTCTGGTGTGAGCAACTGAACCGTTGCTGCTGTGTAAGGCATTCGACTAATCTAGCGCGGCGACAGCGAGGCCTGTTCGTTGCAGAGCCACAACCTCCGCGGCTGCCATGAGAAGCTGTTCGACAGACTCCCGCTCGCCGATCGACACCCTGAGTCCTTCACCAAGCGCCCGCGCGACGATTCCGTGGTGGACGAAAACCTCGGCTGCTGCAGTGGTGTTTTCGGCGGTCGGCAGCCAGACGAAATTGCCGTGCGGCTGTGGATGGGCCCAGCCTTGCGCGCGAAGACCGGCGTCGACTCGGTCACGCACCTCATTGAGTCTCGCGACCCGCTCAAGCAACTCGGCCTCGTGGTCCAGCGACACAAGCGCCGCGCGCTGTGCTTGCTCGGTGACGGAAAGCGGAATTGCGACTGACCTCGCGGCATCCATCACGTACTCCGGACCTACGGCGTAGCCGATTCGGAGGCCAGCCAGCCCAAAGGCTTTGGAGAACGTGCGGAGCAACACGAGGTTCGGATAGTTGGCCAGAACCCGATCACCGCGAACTGCCGACTCGTCGATGACAAACTCAGCGTATGCCTCGTCGAGCACGACGAGCACGTCTTGCGGCACAGACGTCATGAACTCGACGAACTCGTCGTGAGTGACGATTGAGCTCGTCGGGTTGTTCGGGCTGCAGACGATGACAAGGCGGGTTCGGTCGTTGACGGCAGCTGCCATTGCTGCCAGATCGTGCCGGTGGTCCGAGGTGTTCGGTATGGCAACGCTTGTCGCACCCGCGATAGCGACAAGCAACGGGTAGGCCTCAAAACTGCGCCAGGCGTACACGACCTCGTTGCCTGGGGCCGCCGCAGCAGTAATCAGTTGCGCGAGCACTGACACCGACCCGGCGCCGACCTGTATTTGCTCCGGGGTTACGAAATGACGCCGAGCAAGCCGATCGCGCAACACCGCCGCCGAGGCATCCGGGTACCTATTGATGGTGCTTTCGCGGAGTGCTTCGAGTACGGCAGGGAGCGGTTCAAATGGATTCTCGTTCGACGAGAGCTTGAACGCGTCTGTTGCAGCGGCACGGCCTTGGCGGTACGGCACCATCGAGGCGATCTCGGGTCGTAAACGCACTGTTGACTCTGGCACCCCCCAAGCATAATTGCGACGACTCTGCCGCCAGGTGCATAGTTGAGTCATGACACTCATCGTGCGGCTCTTGATCAATGCGGTCGCCCTCTGGCTGACGACCCTGATAGTTGCAGGCGTTCGGGTCGTGCCGTTCGAGCCGGGCGGCACGCTCGAGATTGTGCTGACCTACCTGCTCGTTGCCGTGATCTTTGGAATCGTTAACGGGATTATTGGGAACTTCATCCGCATCGTCGCGTTTCCCCTGTACATCCTTACGCTGGGCCTCATCTCGCTCATCGTGAACGGGCTGCTGCTGCTCTTGGCGGCATGGCTCTCAAGCTTGTTCGGGTTTGGACTCGTCGTTGACGGCTTCTGGTGGGGCGTGCTCGGGGCGCTCGTGCTCGGGATACTCAACTCTCTCATCGGAATCCTGCTCCGGCCGATCATGCGTTCCAAGCGGTAGTTCGAATCACCGCGGGGGCAACGGGGCCGACTCCGATGTGCGTTCGAACCGGTAGGCCATTGCCGCCACGCTCGTTGATCCCTCGCTGAACGAGTTCAGCTGCTCGATCGCGGCGGTAAGCCGAGCTTGCTGACTGGAATCCATCAGCCGCGCCGTCTCGAGATACTCATCGAGCTGATGGGCCGGCAGCGGCCTGTCGGTCGGGATGTCTCGCCCGGCGAAGGCCTCGCGTTCGACGATTATCGCGTGATGGTTCGACTGGTAGCCACCGAGGGCCGGGACAATGTCATCGCGGTGCTCAACGATGACGGCCGGCACCTCCGCCGGGAGATTCATCTGACCGATCGGGCCACCGAAACTTGCCAGGGAGTGAACGTTGTAGTCCCCGGACGATGCGATCAGGGCTGCAACCGCAGCACCCTGCGAATACCCGGTCAACTGCACGAGCGAATCGGAAGTCACCCCTGCCTCCTTCATCGCTTGCACGACCGATTGGTACGATCCGCTGCCACCGCCGATCGCGTTGTGGACATTGCTCGCAAGGTCCCACGGTTCTGTGCCGGTTTCGGCAGCGAAACCTGCCGTTCCAGCGACGTAAACGGCGAACCGATCAGGCTGGGATGGCGCGCTGTACTTTTCAATGACGACCTGCGCGCCGTGATCCTCGGCGGCACTCGGGATGCGACTCAACCGCTCGGCGATAGTCGTTGGGGCGCCATGAACTGCACGAGACTCGGTGCCAGCAAGCCTCACCGGGGTCTCGTTGAGCGCGCCTGAAAGCGCGGCAACGCCAACAGCGCCTTGCGCGGCGAGACTCAGGCCGGTGCCGGGCACGACGTCACCGAGCGCGCGCGCAGCCGGCGCCGGTACTCGCAGCGCCGCAAGCATGGCGTTATCTGAACTCGACACCGCGTGTCGAATGATGGTGGATGCCGCGGCGCTTGTGAGCGTTCGACTCGCTTCTCTTCCTGCCCCTGCAAGAAAGCGATCTCGCCCGGCCGGATTCGCAGCGCCAGCGGTCGCGATACCGGCGGCCGCACCGGCCGTAGCCGGCAGTGTCGCCAGCACGAGGCTCGGAAGAATCGAGCCAATCAGTCCACCGACTCCGCCAGCGGCCTCGCTGCCCCACACCAAAATAAGTTGCTCGACAAAGCTGTAGCCGTCTGCGGCGGCCTTCAGGCCTGACGACACGCCTCGCGCCGCAAGTTCGAGTTGCACCATGACAATCTGTGCCTGGTCGATGTCGAGTTCAGCACGAGCCGCGTTCGCTGGAGCATTCGCAACGTCGAGGCCGTACATGGAGATGAGGCGATCGGTCGCGATGAGTTCTGCCCCAATCGCCGCGGCCTCGTCGGCGAGCTTGTCGAGCAAGTCCGCGTTTTCTAGGAGTTCATCCGTTACGACAGACGAGCCGGTAGGGCCGGTGACGATGAGTTCGTCAGCCACGGCTGACCAGGGTCGACACCGCTTGACCCGTTCGCATCATCGCCGATCGCAGCGCAGCGATCCCCGCATCGACGGTTCCTTCCACGGCGTCGATCGCAGAGTCGTATGCCCCTCGTGCCGAACCACGCCACCACTGGGAGTGTCGCGGAATGAAGCTCGCTCGCGCGCGCACCAGCCGACCGTGCAGCAGTGTCAGTTCGTGCAACTGCGCTTCCAAAATCTGGAGGGTTGCGGCATCCACCGGGCTCATCATCGCTTGTCTCCTTCTTGCCGCCAGCCTCTCAACTGCGGGTCGCCCCTTGGTTGCGCGCCGGCAGGTTCGGAGCAAGAAGGCCTCCACGCCACCTGTGGGGGAGCGGAATGTGCGACACAATGAACCATGAACTTTGAGCGCGTCTTCGACGAGTCCGCGCTCTTCAGGTTGTGTTTCGTTTGCACCGGAAACATCTGCCGTTCCCCCATGGCTGAGACCGTGTTCACCTCGCTCATTCGCACTGCGGGACTCGGCGGGTCAATTGCCGTCATCTCGGCTGGCACCGGTGACTGGCACGTTGGAGAGCCGTCCGACGAGAGAACGCTCGCGGCGCTCGGGCTCCGCGGCTACAACGGCTCCGGCCACCGCGCTCGACAGTTCGACCCCGCATGGTTCGCGACGCTTGACCTGGTGGTCGTCTTCGACCGCAGCCAGGAACGCATTCTGCGCTCGTGGGCACCGACCGATGAAGATCGTGCCAAGGTGCAGTTGCTTCTCAATTTCGACCCTGAACAATCCGCTGTGGCCGACGTGCCGGACCCCTACTACTCGGACGCCGCGCTCTTTGATCGCGTACTGCACATGATCGAGAGCGCAGCCACGTCATTGTTCGACCAAATCACGCCGGGAATTCGGCAGGGAGCCAAATGAATCCACTACCTGCCCAGCCGCTGAGTCCGCTTGACGGTCGGTATCGCGAAGCGGTTTCCTCCCTCGGTGAGTACCTCTCAGAAGCAGGCCTCAACCGCGCCAGGGTGCGCATCGAGATCGAATGGCTGATCTTCCTGACCGACCGTGAGATGTTCGGGTCACGACGCCTTGAGCACGACCAGCTCCGCCGACTGCGAGAGTTCGCCGCCGAGTTCGGACAAGCCGAGATCGATGAGCTGGCCAAGCTGGAGACGAAGACGCGACACGACGTGAAGGCGGTCGAGTACCTCGTGCGAGGCAAGCTCGCGGAGTTGGGGTTGACCGAAGTTGCCGAACTCACCCATTTCGCGTGCACGAGTGAGGACGTCAACAACCTCGCATACGGCATCACCATCTCCGGCGCCATCCGAGAGGTCTGGATGCCGCGTGCTCGCGCAGTGACCCACAGTCTCGCCGCGCGCGCTAGAGAACTCCGCGCGGCGGCAATGCTTGCGCACACCCACGGACAAGCGGCCACTCCGACAACGATGGGTAAGGAGCTCGCAGTCTTCGTGCACCGCCTTGAACGAGTTTTAGGGCAGATCGAATCCGTTGAGTACTTGGGGAAGTTCAGTGGTGCGACCGGAACATACGGTGCGCATCTTGCGGCGGACCCGACAGCCGATTGGCCGGCGCTCTCACAGGAGTTCGTGTCCTCACTTGGACTGGTCTGGAACCCTCTCACCACCCAGATCGAATCTCACGACTGGCAGGCCGAACTCTATTCGCGAATCAGCCATGCCAACCGGGTACTCCACAATCTCTGCACCGACCTGTGGACCTACATTTCGATGGGCTACTTTCGGCAGATTCCGCAGGCGGGCACGACCGGCTCGTCGACCATGCCACACAAGATCAACCCGATCCGATTCGAGAACGCCGAAGCAAACCTCGAACTCTCAAGTGCACTACTCGAGTCACTTGCTGCAACGCTCGTGACATCGCGCCTTCAGCGAGACCTCACCGATTCAACAACGCAACGCAACGTCGGGGTCGCCCTCGGACACTCGGTACTGGCCCTCGACAACATCGAACGCGGATTGCAGGAGATCGACATCGACGAGGTTGCGCTTGCTGCTGATCTCGACGCGAACTGGGAAGTGCTTGGTGAGGCAATTCAAACAGTCATCCGCGCCGAAATCACCGCTGGTCGCAGCGCGATCGCCGACCCATACGCGCTGCTCAAGGAACTCACTCGTGGCAAGCGGGTGACTCAACAAGAACTCGCGATCTTCGTTGCGGGGCTCGATATCGGAGACGAGGCGCGCGCGCGGCTCGCGGCATTGACTCCCGCCGGCTACACGGGGCTCGCAAGCGAACTCGTGGAGTTCATCGCTGACTGAACGGTGCCCGCCCTGTAGTCAGTGCCCGCCAAGCCGATTCTGATCATCGATGTCGCGCTGTTCCAACTCGTTCGGTGCGCCCGCGAGCGAAAGCATTGCGAGTCCGACGAGCGAGACGATGAAGGCGACCCCAAAGAAGACGAGCGCCAAAAGTGGGTTTCGGGATGACATGAGCACGACGAGCCCGGCGAACGCCGCTAGGACCGCCGACAAGGCAATGAGTTCCGCGGGCCTCGTACCATCACCGCGCTTGCGCTTGGCCATCATGCCTCCACCGGGCTGGACTGTTTCAGCGGCTGTGCAGCCGACCATTTGAGCGAGAACGAGGCGATTGCAAGAAAGATGCCAACAATGGCGAGATATGCGCCGAACAGGCCAACGAGAGCGACGGATGCCGTCACGGCTCCCTCAATACCCTCGACCGAGTACGGCTGGCTGAAGTTCGCGGGAATCACCAGGGCCGTGACGGCCAACGCGACACTCAGCGCGCCAACAAACATCCAGTCTCTCGCCACCGAAGAGGGAGCCAGCGAGGAAGCCGGCGAGGAAACCGCGGAGCGGGCCGACGACCTTCGCCATGAACGCCCACCCAGATACAGCTCGAGAAAGCCACACACGGCGGCGTAGGCGCTCAGCACGAGGACAAAGTAGGCATAGCCCCCGCCCGGCACAGTGAGCGCGGCACCTCCTGTCACGAGAGCCACGGCCGCATGGCACAGCACGACCAGACGCACGGTTCCTGGAGCAACTCGTGTTGCCGCGATAGTGGCCGTCGCCAAGCCGGATGCGACGGCGTACGCGCCGAATGCGACAAGGCCAAGGCCCGCAGAATGATCAGCGGAGAACGTGATCACAATGGCGAGCAGAACGGCGGGAATCGCCCTGCTGAGCCCAAGGAACCAGGGCATCGAATCGAGATCCCGAGTATCCTCAGCGGTTGGCACTCCTACAGCTTAGGCTCTGGCGCTGCCGATCTTCCTGAGTGGGTTCAGGTGCCTGGCGGCAGATCAACGAACCGCGAGAAGTGTCCGTGAAAGCCAACCGTGATCGTGCGGGTAGGCCCGTTTCTGTGCTTGGCAACGATGAAGTCCGCCTCACCTGCCCGCGGGTTCTCGGCTTCGTATGCACTTTCGCGGTGCAACAAGATCACCATGTCTGCGTCTTGTTCGAGCGAACCGGATTCGCGGAGATCAGACAGTGCCGGCTTCTTGTCCGCGCGCTGTTCTGGTCCGCGGTTCAGCTGAGAGATCGCGATCACCGGAACCTCCAGCTCCTTCGCCAGCAGCTTGAGTGCTCTCGAGAACTCACTGACCTCCTGCTGGCGCGACTCAACCTTCTTGCCGCTCGTCATCAATTGAAGGTAGTCGATGATGACCATCTTGAGGCCAACGCGTTGCTTGAGTCTTCGGCACTTCGCGCGGATCTCGACGAGGGTCATGTTCGGGCTGTCGTCAATATAGAGCGGCGCGTCGTTGATTCTCCCGCGCGTTTGGGCGATGGTTTTCCAGTCGTTCGTGTGCACGGTGCCCTTGCGCATGTGCTGGAGAGGGACGGAAGCTTCGGCAGAGAGTAAGCGCATCGCGATCTCGCTGCGCCCCATTTCAAGCGAGAAGATGATCGTCGGCAGATCGTGGCCGATCGCAGCAGATCGAGCGAAGTCCAGGCCGAGTGTCGACTTTCCGAGCGCCGGCCGCGCGGCGAGGATGATGAGCTGGCCCGGGTGAAGTCCGTTCGTGAGCTCGTCAAGCTCGGCGAAGCCAGTTGGCACGCCCACCATCTTGCCGTCGCGTCCCTGCGCGGCCTCGATCTCGTCGATTGCCGTTGTCACGGCGTCGGTCAGGGGTATGAAGTCTTCACTCTCGACACCGCCAGTGACCGCGTAAATTTCTGCCTGCGCGTTGTTGACAAGGTCAACAACCTCACCCTCGCTCGCGTACCCCATCTGTACGATTCGCGTGCCAGCTTCAACGAGGCGCCGCAAGATCGCCTTCTCGGCAACGATCGTCGAGTAAAAGCCAGCGTTGGCAGCGGTCGGTACAAGACCCGTCAATGTGTGGAGGTATTCGGCCCCGCCGGCACGAGTCAATTCGCCGGTCTTGGTGAGCTCGTCGGTGACCGCAATGACATCGGTCGGCTCACCGTGTGAGTACAGGCTGAGCATTGCGTCGAAGATGAGTTCGTGCTTCGGGAGGTAGAAGTCGACCCCGCGAACAGTCTCGAGTACGTCTGCAACGGCATCCTTGCTCAACAGCATGCCGCCGATTGCGCTCTGTTCGGCCAACAAGTCGTGCGGCGGTACGCGGTCACCGCGTGAGTCTGAGCCTCGACCGTCCGATGACTGGCGGGCGTCACTGGCGAGCCCGAGGTGCGCTATCGACATGACCTCCCCCTTTCACTTCGACGGTCGCCGATGAGTTCAGTTCTAGCTTCACCCGCCGACATTGACTGTCGTGACGCTATCGAATGTGTGTCGCCAACTTGATCGGGTTGTCAAACTGTAGGAGGGCAGGCCACCCACGACAACTGTGCCTGTGGATGGGCTTGTGTGAAACGTGCACGAAACGCCGAGCAGCCTGTTGGCAGCCTGTGGAACAAGCTGTGGAGAAGTGTCGATGTTTTCGAGCAAACATAGCCCTGACCAGCATTTTTTTTGATAAGCGCCGCTGTGCAGAAACTGGCCTGAACCGGCACTTGAGAGTTTGATCATGAGCGTGTCAGCTGTGTACAAGGGACCGGGCTCTCGCACGTAATAGCACACGGCGGCGAATATATACTCGCCGCCGTGTGCTGCTGGGAAGAATGCCGACTACTTGCCCGCGACAACTTTCAGTGTGATCGTTGCGACCAGATCGTCGCGAAGTCGGACCGTGGCCTCGTGCTCGCCGGTTGCCTTGATTGGCGACGTGATCTCAATCTTTCGCTTGTCAATGGAGCCGAGGCCAGCGGCCGATACGGCTTCGGCGACATCGGTGGTCTTGACGGAGCCGAACAGCCTTCCGCCCTCGCCTGCCTTGACGATGAGAGTTACCGTTGCGGCCTGAAGTTTGGCCTTCAGGTCCTGAGCGTCCTCGAGAGTGGCATGCTCTCGAGCCGCGCGGGCCGCCTTGATCGACTCGATCTGCTTCTCGCCACCGCGAGTCCAAGCCACAGCGAAGCCC
>CAZCOC010000026.1:0-11377 GCA_964500075.1 uncultured Salinibacterium sp. | reverse complement strand
GCCTCATCCTCCACCCGGCCACCTTCGACGGCGACTACCGCAGAGAGTCCGGTCGACCGAAGTGGCTCGAAGCCCACATTCCCGGTTCGATTCATGTGGATGTCCCGTCGCAGTTCAGCGACGCGAGCGCGGCCCTGCACTACACGCACCCAGAGCCACAAGACATTGCCGACGAACTGGCCAGACTGGGTATTGCCGGTGGTCGGGCTGTCGTCGTATACGACTCAACTGGAACACTGTGGGCTGCGCGGCTGTGGTACTTGCTGAGGTGGATCGGCGTCGAGGCGAAAGTGCTCGATGGCGGGTTTGCCGCTTGGCGGGCGGCCGGGCATCCGGTGGAGTCGGGCGAGTCACTCGCATCGCGACCAGTGCCGAGCTGGACCGCAACCGCCGCACGGCGCGCCTGGGTCAGCAAGCAAGAGCTGGTTGAACGAGCAGATGACGACGAGCGTGCACTCGTCTGTGGCTTGCCGGCCGGCTCCTTCACGGGTGCCGACCCGACGCGGTATACCCGCCGCGGTCGCATCCCCGGCAGCATCAATGTCTCAAGTCGCGATCTGTTCACGAGCGACGGTCGCGTCAAAAGCCGGGTCGAGCTGATCCTCGCCTATGACGCCGCCGGGGTCGATGTGTCAGCGGATGCCGCGGAGGTTCTCCTGTATTGCGGAGGCGGCATCTCGGCTTCCGCCAACGCACTGACCCTCGCAGAGATCGGAACAACGGCCGTCAGAATCTACGACGGCTCGCTCGAAGAGTGGTCGGCCGATCCGAGCCTGCCGCTCGAAACAGGAGTGCCGGCGTAGCTCGCTAGTTAGCGCGGGTCCACGCCTGAGTGATCGGTTCACCGCGCGGCGCCGTTGTCATCGATGTTCCAGCGCACGTCACTTCGATGCCGACTTTGTCGTCGAACGTGGTCTGCGGGATTGCAAACGGCACCGCCTCCTGCGCAACGCCGCCGAGATCGGCGCTCGCCAGCGTTTCCAGTCCAGTGGCATCCCAGTTGCGTGGAATCGCGACCGTGCCCGTGATGTAGGCCTTCCCGGTCGACGTCCCGGAGATCTTTTGCAAAACGGTGAGCACTTGACCATCAGCAGCTGGCACCAGAATCGTCAGGCTGTAGTCGGATTGAACAACCGCGTCGCCGAGCTGCGACCACGCGAAGGTTTCGGTGCCTGCACCGGTCACCTCTGTTGCCGCGATTCCGTTCTCCTGCAGGGTCGTAAGAACCTGCGTCGCCAGGTCGGCAACATCAACATTCCATGTTTGGCCCTGAGCACACAACTCGAGATCGGTCGGTGGTAGCTCCGGTGTGTTCGGCTCCAACACTGCGCAACCGGCAAGCGCCGCCAGTGCGACAGCGTAGACAGCGACTGCGCTCAGACGACTCGCTCTCATGCGTTGCCTCTCATTATTCTTCGAGGCTCGGTTCGCACAGCCCCATGGAATACTACGGCCGCCCGGCTGGGAGCAGGGAGCGACGCCCCAGCAAGGCACTTCGGATCATCCCCAGCCAAGCTCGTGAAGTTGCTCGTCATCGATGCCGTAGTAGTGGGCGATTTCGTGAACGAGTGTGACGTGAATCTGATCCTTGAGTTCACCGATATCCGCAGCGACAGCAAGCAGTGGCTCGCGGTAGAGGATGATCCGGTCCGGCAACTCGCCGAACCCGTATTGACCGCGCTCGGTAACCGCGACGCCGTCGTACAGACCAAGCAGATCGAGGGAGCCGTCCTCCGGGCGGTCCTCGGTTACAAAGACGAGGTTATCAAGGCCATCGACCATATCGTCCGGCAACAGGTCGAGTTCGTCGATGACGAGTCGCTCGAACTCCTCGGCCGGCACGTCATGCTCGTTCACTCGATCACCTCGATCAGGCTGCCCTGCAGGTACCCGAGCCAGTCGTAGACCATGAGCGCCTCGTCGTCACCGATGCCGCTGTCACCGTCGTCCTCGATTTGCAGTCGTGCGGCGAGGGCGAGTCGCAGATCGGTCAGCGTGCGAAGCCACGACTGCACCTCGCTCGGCTCGAGTCGCACTTCGGTGCGCTCAAGGATCGCGCTGTCCAGTGAGGCGATAACCGCTGAAGCGTTCGCGATCTTTCGCTCAACGAGCGATTGCTCGGTGAGTTGTCGATGTTCGGATGCCGCTTCAACGTCGCCACGGTACGCATCCGGCAGTAGGCGAGCCAACGCTGGATCGAGCGGACCTGACGATTCGCCGCCAATACCAAGTTGGGCGAACAGCACCGAGCCCGCGGCATCCGGTGCCCGTTCAGACAGCAGGTCGATCAGTTGCTGTGCGAGGTCGGCAAGCGCCGTGGACTCACCGGTCGTGAAGCGGCACGTCACCGCCGCGCCTTCGGCCATGAAGGGAATCACGAGTCGCTCCTCGTCAGTGTCGCCCACAGGCCAAAATCGTGCATGGCCTCGACGTGGCGCTCCATCTGCTCTCGAGCGCCGGTTGCCACAACCGCCTTGCCCTCATTGTGCACGAGCAACATGCGGCGCTCGGCCTCGGCACGTGAGAATCCGAAGTAGGTCCGAAAGACGTACGCGACATAGGACTGCAGATTGACGGGGTCATTCCAGACGATCGTGACCCACGGCGCATCAGCCACGGGCTGTTCGCGGCGTTCCACATCCGGCTGCGTAATGACGGCCGTGCTGACGATTGACTCCACAACCCAGACCTCGCCCACTTGGTTGTTGAGATTGGGGTGAACGACGGGGCTCGAACCCGCGACATCCGGCTCCACAAGCCAGCGCTCTACCAACTGAGCTACGCCCACCATGCAGCGCGAAAGCCTCGAAGGCGCACGCAGCCTGATAAGTGTATTACAAGCGCGGAGCGAACCCCTCAACGACCTCGGCTGCAATCGACTGCACCTCTTCCGTTGTCGGGCCAGGCTCACCAACGAAGACCGCGCGGCGGTAGTACTCGAGCTCGCGAATCGACTCCAGGATGTCGGCAAGCGCCCGATGCCCGCCGTTCTTGGCTGGCGCGTTGAAGTAGACCCGCGGAAACCACCGCTTCGCTAACTCCTTGATCGAGGAGACGTCGACGCTCCGGTAGTGCAAGTGCGCGTCGACGCGCGGCATGTATCTGGCCAGAAATGTGCGATCCGTTCCAATGGTGTTGCCTGCCATGGGTGCAGTGCCTGCCGTTGGAACGTGGGACAGGATGTATTCGTTGACCGCGTACTCGGCGTCAGCGAGGGCGACCCCGTGCTCGATTTCCGCCAACAAGCCGCTCGATTCGTGCATCCCGCGGACGAAATCGCCCATGTTGTCGAACGCGGACCGGTCCGGCTTGATCACGACACTGAAGCCCTCGTCGAGCGCACGGAGGTCGTAGTCGGTCACGACGACCGCGACCTCGACAAGCTCATCGATCGCAATGTCGAGTCCCGTCATCTCGCAGTCAATCCACACGAGAAGATCAGGGGAAGCAGCCATACCGGCAATTCTATCGGCGGTACTCGATTGCGGCTGTTGGGCCGCCGACCTCGATGTATGCCACGCCGAGAACATGAGCCGCACGCGCTGCGAGCAGGCGGTGGCCAGCACTCGATAGGTTGGCCCGACCGTTCGTCCACATTGCCTCGGAGTGCAGTTCGTGCATCCCCCAAAGGTCGAGAGTGAACGTGCCGTGGTTGCGGGCGATCCTCCATAGGTGTGCATTGAAGAGCGCAGACCGGAGGCGCGCCGGTATTGACGCGGAAGCGAAGCGCGGATCGAAGCTCGTCGCAAGCAACACATCGCTGCCGGCCTGGCGCAACGCCTTCACGCCATTCTCCAACTCGGATGCGAGTTGTTCCGGTTTCGAGTATTCCCGCACGAGATGCTGCGGTCCGAACAGAATCGAAACGAGATCCGGCTTGAGGTCGAGGGCCCTACTGACGTGGTCGTCAACGAGTTCCGGAATGCTAGGACCGGTCATCTCGATCTTCGTAAACTCACACTGCTCACCACGCAGCCGCGCGTTTCCGTCAAGAATCGAAGCAAGGCGATCTGCCCAATCGAGCCAAGGTTCGCGCGTGGCCTCGTCAACCGCATCGGCGTGTGCAGCGAAGGGGTCGCCGAGAGCCACGTACCGACGCCACAAAGTCATATCCGAAGTTTCAACTGTCGAGGTGAACGGGAGGCCAGCAGCACGGCCAGAAACCGAAGTGTCAACCAAGAGTTCAGAGTTTGGACACATTGCGCCCCGCGCATGTGGTCTTCTTGACTCGACAAGGCGGCTCTCGGGGGCTGGCGCGATGCCTGCGGTATCGTAAGGCGTCCGCCCTCGTAGCTCAGGGGATAGAGCAGGAGCCTTCTAATCTCTTGGTCGCAGGTTCGAATCCTGCCGAGGGCACCGCGGTCCCCGTCAGCCGTTCCGGCTCGCGAACGACTCGATTGCTGCGAGCATCCCGGCTGATGATCCGAAGTGATAGCTCGTGATGCCGAGGCTTTCAGCACCGCCGATGTTCTCCAAACGGTCGTCAGCGAAGAAGGCGTTCTCGGCAGCAATGCCGTACCGATCGAGCACACGCTCGAACACCACGGGCTCCGGCTTGCGGGCTTCATAGTCACTCGAGGTGTAGAGATGATCGCCGAAGAGTTCGACCAACTCCGGTGCGATGGCGCGTAAGTGCAAGGATGCGAGCGGCCCGTTGTTGGTGAGCAACGTGATCGTTCCGAGTTCGGATGCCCGGCGCACGGCGGCCAGCGAGTCCGGCCAGACATGCATGGCCGCCGCGCGCGCTTGAACCCAATCCGCCTCATCGACGCGCACCCCCATCGCCACGTTGAACTGCTCGAGGTAGTTCTCGGGGGAGCCGTAGCGGCCGGCTTCTGCCGCCCACTCGCCGTCGTCGTGCCACCAGCGTCTGCGAAGCTCGTTGAGGTCATGGCCAGTAATCGCCGTCATGTCCGCCATGCGCGTTCGCCAGTCGTAGTCGTATAGCACGTCATCCATGTCAAAGATGAAGAGCAGGCTCACCTGTTGCCCTCTGCTGACCTTGAGATTGCGTCGTCCGGTACTGCGATGTCGAGGGTCAAACGGTAGTGGTCCACTGCCTCCCCAGTCTGACGCACATTTGCCAAGTACGATGTTGGGTCATGGCCACCATCTACGATTGCTCGGCCGAAGCTGAACTTCTTATCGGGATGCGGCTGGCAAGAACAGCGATCGGTCGAGGTGATCTGGTCGTCATGCCGACCGATACGGTCTATGGCGTGGCTGCGGATGCCTTCAATGCTGAGGCGGTCGCGAAGCTCCTTGCGGCGAAGGGACGAACCCGCCAGGCGCCACCGCCGGTGTTGATTCCAGGCATTCCCACCCTTGATGCGCTCGCCGAAAGTGTCCCGAGTGTCGTTCGCACCCTCGTGGACGCATATTGGCCTGGCGGTCTGACAATCATCGTGCCGGCGAGGTCTTCCCTAGCTTGGGATCTCGGCGAAACGCGTGGCACCGTTGCCTTGAGAATGCCGAGTAACAGAATTGCCCTCGAGTTGCTTTCTGAAACCGGTCCGCTGGCCGTCTCAAGCGCGAACCTGACCGGCAAGCCGGCTGCGACAACGGCCGCCGAGGCTGAGTCAATGCTTGGGGAGTCTGTGAGCGCTTACCTCGATGATGGCAAGGGCGGCACGGTGCCATCGACGATCGTGGATGCGACGGGTCTCTTCGCGCTCGAAGGAAAACTTCGAATCGTGCGCGACGGCACGATCCCAGCCAGTGACATCCGCGAACTGGTCGGAGCCGACCAATGCGAATAATCTTTTACGTTCTTGTCACCGGCGTATCCGCGATTGTGACGTTCGTGCTGTCTCTGGTGATTTGGAAACTCAGCACCAGATACCGGCTGTACCCAAAGATTCGCGAGCGAGACGTGCACACTCGACCGACACCGCGGCTCGGCGGCGTTGCAATGTTCATCGGGATTCTGGTGGCGTTCGGAGTGGCGTCCCTGATCCCGCAATTGAGCCTCGTGTTCGCGGAGCCGGGCAAAGTGCTCGGGCTTCTTGGCGCTTCACTCATCATCGTGTTGATCGGCGTCGCCGACGATGTTTGGGATCTCGACTGGACCACCAAGCTTGCCGGGCAAGTCGTCGCAGCTGGCCTGTTGGCGTGGCAGGGTGTGCAACTCGTCACGCTACCGATTGGCGGCCAAACAATTGTCTCGCCGTACCTCTCGCTCATCATTACGATTCTTGCGATCGTGTTGGTGATGAACGCCATCAACTTCATCGACGGGCTCGACGGATTGGTGGCTGGCGTCGCCATCATTTCCAACAGCGTCTTTTTTATCTACGTCTACCTCCTGCAGCTTGAGGCGCAAACCGACTACTTCAACCTTGCCTCGCTCACGACCGCGGTGCTCATTGGCGCCTGTATCGGATTCCTTCCGCTGAACTTTCACCCCGCGCGCCTTTTCATGGGTGATGCTGGCGCGCTGCTCGTCGGACTGCTGATGGCGGCATCAGCGATTTCAGTAACTGGAACAGTCGACCCGGGTGTCATCGCTCAGCCAGAGCGGTACACGGCGTACTTCGTTCCAGCATTCATCCCGATTCTGTTGCCGTTCGCTGTGCTCATCATTCCGCTACTCGACTTTGCCTTGGCAGTCCTGCGCCGATTGCGCGCAGGCAAGTCGCCATTTACAGCAGACCGAAAGCACTTGCATCATCGACTGCTCGACATGGGCCACTCTCACCTGCACGCCGTGCTGATCTTTTACGGATGGACCTTGGTGGTCTCGGTCGGCTGCCTAGGTTTCGTCTTCATGCCGTGGTACCTCGCGTCGAGCATCCTCTTGATCGGTCTGATCACTTGCACGATCATCACGCTGTCGCCACTCAGCGGTCGAAAGCGACTTGAGCAGGTAGCCCAGTCAACGCCACCAGAATTAACCACGGTGCAACCTGAACTGTCGAAATTCGACGGCCTTGATGCTGCTTCAGAAGAAGACGCAGACCCGGCCAAGCTGCTCACCCTCCCGGAAGGCGAATCCCGATGACAACTACGAGCATGTTGAGACGAGCGCTCGTCTACGGACTGATCCTTGCCGTGGCCATGGCAGTGTTCGGCTCGGCGATTGGCTACCTCGTCGCCGGTCAGGCAGGCCTCCTCAGCGCGCTGATTGGCGCAGGGGTCACTGCCATCTTCATGGGATTTACCGCCGCGAGCATCATGATCGCGAACAGGGTCACGGCGGATGAGCCAACAAGTGTGCTGTTTTTTGGCATCATCTTGGGAGCATGGCTCTTCAAGTTCGTGGTGTTCATCGTCATCATGGTGTTCTTGCGCGATCAAGCGTTCCTTGAGCCCAGAGTGCTTTTCGTGGCGATTCTTGCGGCGGTGATCGGAAGCCTTATCGTGGATGTCGTCGCCTTTGTGAGGAGCAGGGTGCCATACGTCGGCGACGCTGAACTCCCTGCCGCCCCGACCGAGGGCGTGGACGCCCTCTGATTCGTTGGGGACTCGTTCTCTTGATATGGTGGACGCGCAACCACAACTTTCATCGCCGCGTAATTTCACGCCCCGATTCTGGAGTCAGCGCTGTTACATCACGCTCTCACCCACCTCGTAACCGCCGTCACTGATGACGGAACCGGCGACGGGGGTTTCAGTGGTCCTTCGCTATCCGACTTTTTCCCTCCCGCGATCTTTTTCGAGGGAACAGCGTTTGAGATCAACCGGATCATGTTGGTGCGATTCTTCGTTGTTGCGGTCCTGATCCTGCTGTTCTGGCTCGGCACACGCGCGATGAAGGTCGTGCCGGGGCGCGGTCAGGCGGTCATGGAGTTCGCGGTGACCTTCGTCGAGAAGAACATCGTCGAGGGAGCGCTCGGGGCAAAAGACGGAAAGCGGTTCTTGCCGCTCTTGACCGCGATGTTCTTCTTCATTGTCGGCATGAACATCACCGGAATCGTTCCGGGCATTAACATCGCAGGCAGTTCCGTCGTCGGACTTCCGCTCGTGCTCGCGATCGTTGCGTATGTCGCATTTATGTATGCGGGCATCAAGAAACATGCCGGCGCGTTCTTCAAGAACTCACTCTTTCCGCCCAACGTGCCGTGGTACCTCTACATCATCGTGACGCCGATCGAGTTTCTATCGACCTTTATTCTCCGCCCGGTCACGCTCGCCATCCGTCTTCTCATGAACATGGTCGCTGGGCACATGCTTCTTGTGCTCTGCTTCTCGGCGACCCAGTTCTTCCTCTTCACGGCTGGCGGCTGGTACAGCCTGTTCAGTATCGGAACCTTGGCATTCGGACTCATCTTCACCGTGTTCGAGCTGCTGGTTGCGGTCCTCCAGGCGTACGTCTTCACCTATTTGACCGCCGTGTACATCCAGCTTGCGCTGGCTGAAGAGCACTGACCAACACAAGCCCCGACATCCGTTTGGGCATTCACCATGGAAGGAAACACTCGTGAACCTCGCTGAACTCACCGGAAACATTGCTCCGGTTGCATTCGGAATCGCCACAATTGGCCCAGCAATCGGGGTGGGCATCGTCGTCGGCAAGACTGTGGAGTCGGTTGCGCGCCAGCCAGAACTTCAGGGACGTCTGACCGGTCTAATGTTCCTCGGTATCGCGTTCACCGAGGCGCTGGCCTTTATCGCGATCGCCGTCGCGTTCATACCGTTCCCCGCCTAGACCTGACTATTAAAAAAGGAGGCAGGAATGCTTAACGCAATCCTGGCCGCTGCCGAGGGTGAGCAGCCGAACCCGTTGCTGCCGGCACTGTACGACATCACGTGGTCTGCAGTCTGCTTTGCAATCATCCTGTTCGTGTTCTGGCGGCTATTCCTGCCGCGCATCAAGGTGACACTCGACGCTCGCGCCGAGGCCATCGAAGGCGGTATCCGCAAGGCTGAGATCGCTCAAGCTGAGGCAGCAGCCGCGCTTGACGAGTACACCGCCAAGCTCGCTACCGGACGCGCGGAGGCTGCGGCAATCCGCGACCAAGCCCGCACAGACGGCGCGAAGATCCTCGCCGAACTCAAGGAGCAGGCGAGTGTCGAGGCTGCGCGCATCACGGCCAATGCCCAAGTGCAGATCGAGGCAGAGCGGCAATCGGCGCTCGCGTCTCTTCGCGCGGAAGTCGGTTCGCTCGCGATCGATCTTGCTTCAGGCGTGATCGGGCAGTCGTTGTCAGACGACAAGAACGCTTCAGCCCTCGTCGACCAGTTCCTTGCCGATCTCGACTCGAGCGAGAAGGCGAAGAACTAGCAGTGGGATCGGCCACGAGGGAAGCGTTAGCCGGAGCGAGAAATGCGCTCGCGAGTACGAGCGCCAAGGACGGACTCGTTCTCGGGGAGGAGTTATTTGAGGCCGGTCGGATTCTCGGGAACTCCGCTTCGCTCCGTGCTGCTTTGGCAGATCCAGCGGTAGCCCCGGAGTCAAAGACTGCCCTCGTCGTGAAGCTGTTCGCTGCACTGACCGCGCCAGCGAAGGAAGTCCTATCGACGGTTGTTGCTTCGCGCTGGTCGACCCAGAACGATCTGCTTGCCGGCCTCGAAGAACTCGGCATCCGTGCGATCGCTCGGTCGGTACCTGCTGGCACCTCAATCGAGGACGACCTGTTCGCGTTCGGCTCGGCCGTGACCTCCAATGCTGAGCTCGAATTGGCTGTCGGTAGCAAATTGGGCACGAACGAAGCTAAGGCCGCCCTGGTGACAGCCCTTCTCGGGCGCAGCGCGAGCAAACACAGCATTGCGATTGTGCGCCACCTTGTTCAACAGCCGCGAGGGAGAAGGATCGCTGAACTCCTGCGCTCCGCAGCAACGACTGTGGCAGACGAGGCATCCCTCGCAATCGCTAGCGTGACATCCGCCAGCCCGCTCAGCGCCGCTCAACTTGAGCGTCTCGGCGAGGGCCTCGCGGCAAAGTACGGTCGCGGCATCCGCCTCAACCACACAGTCGATCCATCGATCATCGGCGGTGTCCGCGTGCAGATTGGCGACGACGTCATTGACGGCACCGTCTCAACACGACTTACCCAACTCAGACTTCAACTCGCAGGCTAGCGAGCGAGATTCCTCTTACGACACTAGGGAAAGAACGATGGCAGAACTCAAAATTAGCTCGGACGAGATCCGGGACGCGCTCAAGGACTTCGTTAAGGCATACGAGCCCGGAAAGGCTGCGACGAGCGAGGTCGGCTACGTCATTGACGCCGCCGACGGCATCGCGCACGTTGAGGGTCTGCCAGGGGTCATGGCCAACGAGCTCATTCGCTTCGCTGACGGCACCCTCGGCCTCGCCCAGAACCTGGACGAAGACGAGGTCGGTGTCGTCATCCTCGGTGAGTTCACCGGCATCGTCGAGGGCCTCGAAGTGACCCGCACCGGTGAGGTGCTATCGGTACCGGTCGGCGACGCCTTTCTCGGTCGCGTAGTCGACCCACTCGGTGCACCGATCGACGGCCTCGGTGAGATCAAGGCGGATGCCCGCCGCGCCCTCGAGCTGCAAGCCCCTGGCGTTATGCAGCGCAAGAGCGTGCACGAACCGATGCAGACCGGTATCAAGGCAATCGATGCCATGATCCCGATCGGGCGTGGCCAGCGCCAGCTCATCATTGGCGACCGGCAGACCGGCAAGACGGCAATCGCGATCGACACGATTATCAACCAGAAGGCCAATTGGGATTCTGGCGATACCAATAAGCAGGTGCGCTGCATCTATGTTGCGATCGGCCAAAAGGGCTCAACGATTGCGGCAGTCAAGGGCGCACTCGAAGACGCTGGAGCGATGCAGTACACCACCATCGTTGCCGCCCCTGCCTCAGACCCCGCCGGCTTCAAGTACCTCGCTCCATACACCGGTTCGGCGATCGGGCAGCACTGGATGTACGGCGGAAAGCATGTGCTGATCATCTTCGATGACCTCTCGAAGCAAGCCGAGGCTTACCGCGCTGTTTCACTGCTGCTGCGCCGCCCGCCGGGGCGCGAGGCGTATCCCGGTGACGTCTTTTACTTGCACTCCCGTCTGCTCGAGCGCTGTGCAAAGCTCTCCGACGAACTCGGTGCCGGTTCGATGACCGGACTGCCGATCATCGAAACCAAGGCGAACGACGTCTCGGCGTACATTCCGACCAACGTCATCTCGATTACTGACGGCCAGATCTTCCTGCAGTCCGACCTGTTCAACGCCAACCAGCGCCCGGCAGTTGACGTTGGGATCTCGGTGTCGCGCGTGGGTGGCGACGCGCAAGTCAAGTCGATTAAGAAGGTGTCTGGAACTCTCAAGCTCGAGCTCGCCCAGTACCGTTCGCTCGAAGCATTCGCGATGTTTGCTTCCGATCTGGATGCCACGAGCCGTCGGCAGCTCGCTCGAGGTGCACGCCTCACCGAGCTGCTCCGCCAGCCGCAGTACTCGCCGTTC
>CAZCOC010000025.1:6268-11894 GCA_964500075.1 uncultured Salinibacterium sp. | reverse complement strand
CGAGCCGTTGCTGTTGCGCATGAGCATGCCGGGCTTGCGCAGCTCGACGATCGACGAACTCGACGGGCTTGCCGCTGAGATGACCCACACCGACTCGGTGGAGGAGTTCCTCCGACTTGACCGCCAGTTTCACCTCCGCTCATACGATGGAGCAGACACCGTTCAGTTGGGCGACCTCGTGCACCGACTCTGGAATACGACCCAGCACTACCGCCGCGCATACACGCGCCTGCTCGATGCGGCCAGCAACCGGATCGTGCACGACGAGCACCACATGCTCGTGCTCGCGATGCGGGAACAGGATTCCGAGGCGGCCGAGCAAGTGCTCACCGGACACATCCGGCGCACGCGGCTGCATCTGGCTCGGCATCCCGAGATCTTCGCCATCGACTACCCCCAATCCTGAGGAAGCACCCTATGGCCGTCGCAGCTGTCAACCCGGCAACAGGTCTCGTCGAGCGCGAGTCCGAGCCCATTGACGCCACGGAGATCGAGCGTCGACTCACTCGCGCCGCGGATGCAGTGATCGAGCTTCGGGTGACGACGTTCGCCCAGCAGGCAGACTGGATGCGCGCAGCTGCGGCCCTGCTCGCCAATCCCGACACGGTCGGAGCATCGCGGGCCCGCACTCGCTACGAGCCACTTGGTGTACTCCTCGCAGTAGTGCCGTGGAACTACCCGTTGAGGCAAGTCATCCGGTTCGCCGCTCCCGCCCTCATGGCGGCAACGCTGGGCTGCTCAAGCACGCGTCGAACGTGCCGCAGTCGGCTCTGTACCTCGACGACCTGTTCCGCCGCGGCGGGTTTCCCGCGGGAGCGTTCCAGACCCTGCTCATCGGCTCGGGCACGGTGGATGCCGTCCTTCGGGATCCGCGCGTCCAGGGTGTCGCCCTGACCGGGAGCGAACCGGCCGGCCGATCGGTGGCCGCGACCGCAGGATCTCAGATCAAGAAACTCGTGCTGGAACTTGGTGGATCCGACCCCTTCATCGTGCACGCAGAGGTCGACGACGCCATCAACCATCGCGCGACGGCGCGCACGGGTGGCATCAGCCCGAGCGACGGCACTGGCTGGTTCTACCCTCCGATAATGCTGGAGGGTGTGGATGAGACGATGCGCCTCTTGGAGGAGGCGTTCGGCCCGGTCGCGGTGCTCTATCGCGCCGCCGATGCCGCGTTCATCCTTGGCATGACGATCTCCTATCCCGAGCTGCCTTTCGGCGGCCTCAAGAACTCGCGCCACGGCCAGCAACTGGGAGCCCCGGGCATCCGGGAGTTCTGCAATTTAAAGACCGCATGGAAGGCAGGACAATGATGCAGATTGGATTTCTCGGGCTGGGCAACATGGGCAGCGCAATGGCCGGTCGGTTGGTTGTTGCCGGGCACGAAGTGAACGTGTGGAACCGGTCGCCAGAGGCTGCTGACGAGCTCGTTGCGGCCGGTGCAATCCGAGCGGCGAGCGCGGCCGAGGCGCTACGGGCACCGATCTCGTTCTCGATGCTCGCCAACGATGCTGCCGCGGAGGCGGTGCTCAGTGCGGAGAATCTCGCCGGCGAAATGGGCCGCACCCATGTCAACATGGCCTCGATCTCGGCGGCGGCCGCCGATCGGCTGGCTGCCGTGCACTATGCGGCGGGTGTCGAGTACGTCGCGTGCCCCGTACTCGGGCGCCCCGCTGTCGCAGCCGCGGGCGGCCTCAACCTCATCGCTGCCGGCGAAGACGAGACGATAACCCGGATCACTCCGCTGCTTGAGATCCTCGGCGCAAGAATCTGGCGCTTCGGCACCGAGCCCCGCCGCGCGAACGTGACAAAGATCGCGATGAACTTCATGATCCTGCACGCTCTCCAGGCGATCGGCGAGGCAGTGACGCTCGTCGAGGCGAACGATATTGACGCTGGCGACTTTGTGGAGCTCCTCTCCGGGACCCTCTTTGGCGGGGTTGTGTACTCCGGCTACGGCGGGATGATCGCCGAGAAGCGCTACAGTCCAGCCGGCTTCGCGATGCCGCTGGGCCTCAAGGACCTCATGCTTGCGGAGCAACTCGCCGCCGAGAAGGGGGTCCCGCTGCCGACTGCCCCCGTGCTCCGCGACCGTTTCGAGCGCGCGCTGGCCGACCCCGAACTCGCCGAGCTCGACTGGTCGGCCGTCGCTGAGGTCACACGTCGCCGGGATTGAGTCCCGAT
This sequence comes from uncultured Salinibacterium sp., assembly GCA_964500075.1. Classification (GTDB taxonomy): domain Bacteria; phylum Actinomycetota; class Actinomycetes; order Actinomycetales; family Microbacteriaceae; genus Rhodoglobus. The sequence continues at coordinate 9,710 of CAZCOC010000025.1, read as the reverse complement.
ACAGCACTCACGGTCAGCGCAGATCCGCCTCGCGCCCTTCACGCATCACTGCGAGCACGTCCACCGCCGAAGCGATTGACCGATCGCTGGATACGTCGCTGTGTCCGAGATCGGCCAATGTCTGATAGATCATCTCGCGACGTCCTATCACGAACCACATACCTTTCGCAGGTATCGTCGTCGCGTTGACGTAGAGGTGAGGGCGGCCAGAGTCGAAGCAGAACGAATCGCCGGGATCGAGCTCGTAGGTGTCAAAGTCGATCCGCAGAGTCAGGCGACCTTCGAGAATGTACCCGTATTCGAGTCCAGCGTGGCGCATCATCTTGCCCTCGACGGAGCTTGAGCCCCCCGGGGCGTAGGTCACGACGAGCGGATCGGCGACGGAACTGTCTCCGACGGCCAGGCGCTCCCACGTGACTCCGTTCTCCATCTCGATCAGTGGGTTGTCGGCCTTGCGCTGCACAACTCCGGTGCCACTGCCGAGCGGTGCGCTATCGGTGCCATGTCCACCTTGATCGACCCGCTTGGTGCCCATCAGAGCATCGAGGGAGATGCCGAGGTGATTGACGAGACCATAGAGCGTGCTCACCGACGGCTGTGTCTTGCCTGTCTCGACCTGAGAAAGCAGACTCGCCGAGACACCAACGGCGCTCGCGACCGTGCGCAGGCTCAGCTTGCGCGACTCCCGGACCCGGCGGAGTTCTGCTCCCAAGTCGAATTGCATGGAGTCTCCCTTCCCGGGTTGGGCCGAATCGTCGACAGCGCCGCTAAACACACCGGCCGATGTCGTCATGATAGTGGAACCCACGGGATGCTCATTCTCTGCATCGTCACGTCGCTAGCAGCAAGGCCGCATTCGCGGCTTCAGCCCTGAGTTCGCCAGCCTCAATCCGGCGAGCGAGTTCCACAACCCACGCATTGAGGGGCGCCTTCTCAGGGGATAGCACGCTGACAACCAGGCCATTGATCTCGGCGACTTCACTCCGGCGCCCCTTCATCCAATCCTGAAGCACGGTCGTTCGCGTCGTCGGAAGGGTGAAATCGACGAGCACCGCGTCGATCAGTTGGTCGGCGTAGGCTTCCGGGTCGTCGACACGCGCATCGAGCATCCCGAAGATAGGGCGCACTCGGTGTCCATCCGCGAGGCACGCCCGAATCGCCTCGCGACCCGCTTCTGCCATGAAGTCGCGCATTCCGGGCACTTGCACGGTGTCGCCGAGCGGCAAGCCGAGAATGGCCGAAGGCACGAGTTCGGCGGCGTTAACGACAAGTTTCATCCACTTCGAGGACCGGATGTCGTCGGTAACCTCGACTGTGCCGGCGGTGGACAGCAGCTCGGCCACTGCGGCCGCGCGCGACTGCGATGTGGGCGTCGTTCCTCCGACTGCGAACCATGACTTGGATGGCGGGCTCTGACGCTCCACGACCCCCGGAATGAACATGTTCGCACTGATCTCGATCACTGCGCCCAATGCGCGATCCGGTCCGACGATGTCGATCACGTCATCGATCGACATCCCATTCTGCACTCCGACGACCGCGGAATCGGCATGGAGCAGCGGCCGGATCAGCTCGCACGCCCACCGGGTGTCGTAGGCCTTGACGAGCACCAGAACGATGTCGAACGGCTTGCGGAGTGTTGCAACTTCGCACAAGTGGATGGCGTTGACCCGAGTCACTTGCACTTCGTCGGGAAGCTCAACGCGAAGTCCATCCCGTCGCATGGCCTCGACGTGATCGGGCCACTGCTCGATGAACGTGACGTCGTGACCCGCCCGGGTGAGGTCGGCGCCAATCCCGGCTCCATTTGCCCCCGTCCCGAGCACGGCCACACGGGGTCGACTCACGCGCTCGGCACCTTGCGACGACGACGCCTGCTCCGTGCCACTGCATAGAGAATAGCCGCCGCGAGAATCAGCACGCCCTGCAGAATGTACTGCCACATCTGGTCGAGCCGCAGGAAGACAGTGGCGTTGAGCACTTGTATCAGCAGCATTGACCCGAGCAGAGTGCCGACAAACGTGCCGCGTCCGCCAAGAAGGCTCGTCCCGCCGAGCACGACGGCGGTGATGCTCGAGAGAGTGTAAGCAACCCCCTGCGCGGGGTCGCCGATGCCGATCTGGGTCATGAGCATAATCGCTCCGAGGAACGTGAGCGCCGCGGTGGCCACGTAACCAAGCACCACGGTTCGGTTGATCTCGACACCAACGCGGCGCGCCGACTCTTCGTCAGAGCCAGCAGCGCGCAGTTGCCAACCCCAGCGAGTCTTGCGCAACGCGTACTCAAGCCCGACGACGACGAGAACGAGCGCGATAAAGGCCACCGGCACTGGCCCGAGCTTGGTCGTAATGATGCTCGAGATCTCGCGGTTGATGAGACCATCGGCCGTCGGGCGCAGGATAAAGCTCATACCCTGCAGCGCGATGTACACAGTGAGGGTCGCGGCGATGGCCGTGAATCTCGCGTAGCGGATCAGGGACCCGTTCAGCAGCCCGACGATAATCGAGGCACCAAGCATCGCTGCGAAGCCGAGCACGACCGACGTCGCCGGCGACTCTTCGAGAATGAAGAACGAGCCGACTACGACGAGGAACCCGACGAGTGGGCCGACTGACAGGTCAATCCCGCCGGTAAGCAATGCAATCGTCTGCCCCATGGCGATGAACCCAAGGGCAGTCACGAGCAGCAGCATCGACGAGATGTTGAAGTCGCCGAGGTACCGGTCGTTCTGGGCAAAGATGAAGGCTCCCAGCCCGACCATGACCGCGACGAGAAGCACAGTTGGGGCGTAGTCACCCTGGAGGAAGCGGCGCAGGCGCGCAGCCCGCGCGGCCGCGCGCTCGCCGCTGTCAGCCTCTGCGGCATCGTCAGCGCTGACGGTCTGCGTGGTCGAGCTGACCGCGGCGTGGATCATCCGCTCTTCCGTCAGTTCTTCGCCTCGCAACGTGTCCACGACGTGGCCGCGCGACATGACGATGACGGTGTCGCAGAGACCCTCAAGCTCTTTCGCGTCGGAGGAGGCAATGACGACGGGGATGCCGGACGCCGAGACATCCCGGAGTATCTGATAGATCTCGGCACGGGCGCCGACGTCAACGCCCTGGGTCGGCTCGTCGGCCAGCACAAGCACCGGGTCGGAGAGCAGGGCGCGCGCCACCATGACCTTCTGCTGATTGCCGCCAGAGAGCGACGAAACGCTGGCGTCGAGAGAGGCCGCCTTGACCGAGAGCGAGCCGAGCGTGTCGGCGACCATTCCCAGTTCGCGCTTGCGGCTCATAAGAATGCGGCCGCGGAAGCGAAGCAGCGCCGAAACCGCCGCGTTCTCGCGTACCGAAAGGCGCATCATGAGCCCTTCGCTGAGGCGGTCGGCAGGCAGGTAGGCCGCCTTGCTCAGGAGCTCGCGCGCCGACATCCCCGTGCCGTTAATGCTCACGGTGCCGTC
>CAZCOC010000025.1:3297-6168 GCA_964500075.1 uncultured Salinibacterium sp. | reverse complement strand
GCCACGGAGAGGCGCTCGACACGTTCGGAGAGGTGCACGCGCAGGCCCACGACCGCGAGCAATTCGTGGGCGATGTCGTCAGCGCGACCGCCCGTGAACACGGTGGTGGGAAGGGCGACGAGCAGGTTCTCGAGCACGGTCATGTCCGGCATAACGGCGGGGTGCTGGTGCACGAAGGCAATGCCGCGGCGCGAGGCCGCGCGCGGGTCGAGGTCGTCAAGCGACTCGCCCCGGAAAGTAAGGGTTCCGCTGTCGGGCCGGATCGTGCCAGTCGCCACGTTCATGAGGGTTGACTTGCCGGCCCCGTTCTCGCCAAGCAGGGCGTGTATCTCGCCCGGCAGCACCTCGAGCGAGACGTCCGTGAGCGCCGCGACGCCACCGAAGCTCTTGGAAATGCCGGTCATGGCGAGGGTGGCGACGATGGCCGACGCGTCAGTGTCTTGGTTGTTCACAGCTGGACCCTCAATCGGTGCATACGAGCGGGTGTGCTGCAGGCCCGTCCCCGGCCCGCACGAGTGTGTCGTGCGAGCCGAGGACGGGAACCGCAGGCGGATCTGGTTACTGCAGGAGCGCTGCCTGGTCGTCGGGCGACATCTCGGCCGACAGGTAGATGTCACCGGGCAGGTCACTACGGCACTGCACCTTACCCGGGTCACCGCTCACCGAATTCTCGAACACGGGGCTCTTGTAGACGGCCTCGGGGACGACGCCACCGGTTGCCTTCGCGACCGCGACCTGAACGGCGAGACGAACGTTGTCGTTGCCTGTCGCAATGGTGAAGAGGTTGAAGTCCGGGTTGGTCGGGAACTTCTCGGTCCAGAAGCAACCAAGAACGTTGCCGTCCGAGGTGACGAGCGTCGGGATCGAACGCCCGCTCTTCTCGAACTCAGGCAGCGCGCCAACCAGTGAGGGTCCGAAGTCAGAGACGATGACATCGATCTGGGGGAACTTCGCGATCGCCGCGCTCAGGACCTGCTGGGTCAGGGCCGGGTCCCAGTTGGTCACCTCGTATGGGCTCTCTCCGATGAACTCGTACTTCGGGTCGCTCAGCACCTTATCAAGAGCCTCGCGCTCCTCGATGCCCTGAGTGTTTCCCGCAGGTCCACTCAGCATGAGGATCTTTGCCCCATCAGGGAACTGCTCCTTGATGAAGTTGCCCCAGTTGGTGCCGTCGGTGGCGAAATCGGCCGGAACGTAGGCGTCGTAGTCGACACCGGCTTCGCCGCCGACCTGCACGCGGTACGGAACCGTGACGACACCCGCTTCGAAGGCGCTACGGAGCGCCGGCAGCATCGCCTCGCCCGCGTCGGCAAACACCACGATTGCGTCGGCACCCGAGGCCACCATGCCTTGGATGTCCGAGATTGACTTCTGGGTGTCTCCCTGGCCGTCAGCGTAAAGGTACTCGGTAACGCTCGGGCACTTGGCAACCTCGTCGGCACCGGCGGCGGTCGTGACCAAGCGCCAGCTGTTTCCGCCGAAGCCATCCGTGAGGCCGACGACGGCCTCGTTGGGGCCGCACCAATCGGGTGCGCCAGCGACCGGCGTGCCTGGCTCTGTTGGTTCTTCTGACGGAGCAGCACAGCCCGCAAGGACGAGCGCTGTCAGTCCCACGGCGGTAACTGCCGCGAAGATTCTGCGGTTGTTCATTATTTCCTCCATTGTTGAGCGCGACTGCTATGTCGCACATCTCTTGGTTTTCCCGCTCGGGTGGAGCGGGAGTCTCAGGGTGTTGCAGTGGCGGTTTCGGTCGCCGCGCGGGCGAATCGTTGCCGCAGAGCCGTCCAGTTGACCGTGTAGATCGCGACACCTATCGCGAGAGCAGCGGCCTGGACGAGGGTACGCACCGCGAACGGCACGCCCAGAGCCAGCACGAACTGATCGAGCTGGCTGAGGAATAGGGCGGCCATCACCGTGGCCGCGGGAAATCCTCGACCGCCGAGCAACGAGGTGCCTCCCAGCACCACAACGGCGACCGACGTCAGCAGATAGCTGTTGCCTTGAAAGGCGGTTGGTTGGTTGGTGATGCCGGCGAGCAGCATCCCCGCGCTGGCGAACAGCAACTGCGCCCAAACGTAGGCGGCTCCCCGGTGGGTGCGGTAGTGGAGGCCCGTTGCGCGCGCCGCGGCGGGGCTGGCACCGACGGCCTCGAAGCGGCGCCCGACCACCGTCTTCTTGACCATCACCGAAACGATGGCGAGAAACACGAGCGCGAACAGTGCGGCGTGTGGGACTCCCAGGGTGCTGCCGCCTGCGATCTGGCTGAGCAGGCGGGTGGTGGTGCGCGGAATGCCTCCCGAGATTCCGAGCACCGCACCGAACAGGAGGGCGTTCGTGCCTAGGGTGGCGATGATGGGGTTCAGTCCCAGCCGACCGACCATGAAGCCATTCAGGATGCCTGCGCCGATCGCCCAGGCAAAGGCCACGAGCACAGCAGGCAGCAGAAGGGCGTCATTCTCGTTCGGCATGTGTGTGACGATGACCACTGCAAGCGACACCGAGCCCGGCAACGAAAGGTCGATTCCGCCCTGTTGCACGACGAGCATCTGGCCGAGGCCAACGATCGCAAGTACCGCCGCAAAGGGCAGCATGCTGAGCACCGCTCCTTGGGAGATCGCGCTCGGAGCGAGTACCGCGCTCAACCCAACAAGCGCGACGGTTGAGATGAGCACAGTTAGCAGGCCCTTCGAGATGCCCAGCCGAGAGCTCGTGAGCAGTCCCACCTTTGAGGCGGCGTCGGCCATACTTTCCCCTTCGAAAGAATTGATGCTCCCGGCCGATAATGCTAGACCAAGTGTTGAGTGGCACTTTACGGAAAAGCGCCGGTGTTCACAAGCGTTGTTCGTAACGATTCTTCGCTCGGGGCGGCAA
>CAZCOC010000025.1:0-3197 GCA_964500075.1 uncultured Salinibacterium sp. | reverse complement strand
GAATCCAGCACAAGCGAGGCGCGCACTCGTCGTCGGCGCCACGGGAATCGCCGGCCAGACGGTCAGCCGTCAGCTCGTCGATGCAGGCTGGGAGGTGCACGGCCTCGCCCGTCGCGGCAACTCGATGGTCGACGGCGTCACCCCGATTCAGGCCGATCTGCTCGATCCTGACGCCACAACGGCGGCACTCGCGGGGCTCAAGCCAGAGATCGTCATCATCACCGCATGGATCCGCAAGGATACCGAGGCCGAGAACATCGCGGTCAATAGTGCGACCCTGCGCAACGTGTTCGCGGCCCTCGCGCCCGACGGGCACGTGCGGCATGTCGCGCTGCTGACGGGGCTCAAGCACTACCTCGGTCCATTCGAGGACTACGCCACCGGCGTCAAAGCCGAGACCCCATTCCACGAGTCGGAGCCGCGTTTACCCAGCCCCAATTTCTACTACGCACAAGAGGACGAGCTGTTCGCGGCGGCGAACCGGATGGGCTTCACGTGGAGTGTGCACCGGTCGCACACTGTCTTCGGGTTCGCCGTCGACAACGTCATGAACATGGTGCTGACCCTCTCGGTCTACGCAACGATCTGCAAGGAACTCGGCCAGAAGTTCATCTTCCCCGGCTCGGTGCAGCAGTGGAACTTCGTCACCGACGTCACCGACGCTGAGCTGCTCGGTGAGCAGCTTGTCTGGGCATCGACGCATGCAGAGGCCGAGAACGAGGCCTTCAATATCGCAAACGGCGACACCTTTCGGTGGCGCTGGCTGTGGCCCCAGATCGCCGCGCACTTCGGTGTCCAATGGGAGGGCCCGACCGGGACCCCTCGCACACTCAACGAGTCGATATCTGACGTCGCGCCAGCGGTCTGGGAACGCATCGCCGAGCGCGAGGAGCTCGTTCAGAGCGACGTCAGCACGCTCGCGTCATGGTGGCACAGCGACAGCGACCTCGGCCGCACGGTGGAGTGCATCACCGACATGACGAAGAGCCGCGAGGCCGGGTTCTTGAACTTCCGGTCGACGCCGAAGAGTTTCCTCGACACCGTTGCGCGCTACCGGGAGGCGAAGCTGCTGCCATAAGACGGGCCGCACAGCGGTGCAGCGGCTTAAAGCGAGGCGCTGAATTCGATGTGCGCCTTGATCGTGTGCGCCGGGTTGCGCGCGGCCTCCACGGCCTGAAGCGCAGCATCGACCTTGAATCGCTGCGTGACGAGGGAAGTGAGGTCGATGCCTGTCTGCGCCATGAAGCGCAGGGTATCTGGCCACACGCCGGGCGAACCGATCGAGCCAGTGATCGTGAGCTCTTTCGACTGGATGAGGCCGAGCTTCGCGGGAGCATCCCGGCCCACATCGATGCCGATGTAACCGACGCGACCCTTGAACGCCGCGATCTCTAGCGCCTGAGCCATGACCTCTGGGCGGCCCGTGGCCTCAATCACGACGCTCGCGCCGCCGTTGCTCTCGCTCTCGAGCAAGGCTTCGAGCTCGTTGGGTGACACGGCGAACTGCGCTCCGAGCGACAGTGCCTTCTCCCGGCGGTGTTCGCTGGGCTCCACAACGATGGTCTTTGCGCCAAGCTTGGCCGAAGCAGCCGCAACGCAGAGGCCAATCGGGCCGGCGCCAAGCACGACGACGGTATCGCTGGCGTTGACATTGCCGACGCGCATGAGCGCGTAGTAGGCCACGCTGAACGGCTCAACAAGGGCGGCGTTGGTCCACGACACACCGTTCGGCAGTTTGTGCAGCCAGGACTCCTTCGCCACGAAGAACTCGGCAGCCGCGCCGCTGATCGAGAAGCCGAAGTGGTCATCTCCGATCACGCACTCACCGACAACACCGTCGCCCCTCGCGAGGCCCGTGACCTTCGAGCCGACAGCCATGACTTCGCCCGACCATTCGTGGCCGGGGATGATCGGGTACTGAAAAGGGATGATGTAGCGGCCTTCAAGCAACTCGATGTCGCTGTGACAAACGCCAACCGAGCGCGCGGCGACGAGCACCTCGTCTTCGGCTATCTCAGGGATCGGCAGCTCGTCGACTCGAGGGGTGTCTACCGAGACGTAGCGCAATGCCTTCATGACGACGTGCTCCTTGCAGTTGACGGATCAGTAGGCGCGAACGAGGACCTTGACCTGGTCCCCAGTGGGCGAGAGGAGCGTTTCGAAGCCCCTCTCAACGATGTCAGTCATGTCGATCTTTGCGCTCACAACTTTCTCAACATCCATACGGCCCCGGCCGATCAGGTCGATGACGCGCGGCCAGTCAGTCACGGGATAGCACCAGGTGCCGCGCAGCGTAATGTCTCTCTCTGACAGCACCATCGGGTCGATGGCGGCGGGCTTGGTGTGCAGTCCAGTCTGCGAGATGTTGCCGGATGCCCGCACCGATGCGAGCGCAGTCTGCAGCGCGATCTCGTTGCCCGAGCACTCGATGACCGCGTCGACCCCGATGCCGCCAGTGCGGTCGCGTAGCTCGGCAGCCACATCGGTCGCGCGCGGGTCGAGCAACTCGCCAACATCGAGTGAGCGCGCAAGCTCCTGGCGCCTGGGATTGACCTCGGACATGTAGACGGTGGCGCCCAGAGATGCGGCGTAGAGCGAGGCGAGCGCTCCGATCGGGCCGAGCCCGGTGATCAATACGGTGTCGCCGGGACGCACATGGGCTCTGTCGACACCGTATGCAGCGACCGCAGTGGGCTCGACGAGCGCACCCTGGATATCGGTCATCGAGTCGGGCAGCTTGGCCACCTTCGACTCGTGAACGATCGCCTGCTCGGCGATTCCGCCCCACGCGTCGCTCAGGCCGACACAGGCCATCGAGGTGCAGAGGTGGTTGAGACCGCGCTGGCAGAAGTAGCACGCGCCGCAGAACAGCAGCGGCATCACGGAGACGCGGTCGCCGGGGCGCACGCTGCGCACCTCGGTGCCGATCTCGAGCACCTCAGCCGAGAACTCGTGGCCGAGAATCTGCGGAGCCGTCGAACCGTTGAGCTGGTGCGGCTGCGTGGGAATGACGATCGGACCGACTGCGTACTCGTGCAGGTCGGTACCGCAGATACCGCACCAGAACGGCCTGAGGCGAACGTCAGAGGGGCCGAGCGCTCCCGGCTCCGCGACGGCTTCGACGCGAATGTCTTTGGCGCCGTGGAAGACGGCTGCTCTCATGGCGCTTGGCCACCTTTCGTCGGGTCGAACAGCAC
>CAZCOC010000024.1:0-11994 GCA_964500075.1 uncultured Salinibacterium sp. | reverse complement strand
AGCTCGCTGGGCTCATAACCCAGAGGTCGCAGGTTCAAATCCTGTCCCCGCAACGAAACAAAAAGCGCAGACTAGAAGCCGTTTTCGGAGAAATCCGGAGGCGGCTTCTGTCGTTTTCGGGTTGTCGCAGGTGCACCAGTGGCTGTTGTGCGCACGCGGGCGCGAGGGCAGAGGCATGCTGGGCCGCTCGAACGGAAGGGGTCAGCCCAGCACCAGCTGCAGGCTTGTCTCGCCGCACGCCACAGCATCGGCCTCAACGTCGGCCCGGAGAATGGACCCAGTCGGGCGGTGGGGATCGGTCGAGACCACGACCCGGTGCGAGGCGTTGATGATTGTCGCGGTGCCTCCGATCGCACGCACCCGCGGGAGGAGCGCGCGCTCGATATCGTTGACGTAGAGGTCGGCGCCTGAAACCCCGATCATCGTGCCCTCGTGCAGTACGGGCATCGTGAGCGTCAGGGTGTAGTCATCGGTGCACAGGTAGTCGACGTACGGCCCCGTGATGTGTGGAGCGAGCGTCGACGCCGGTACCTGCCACCACTCGAGTGTCGTGTAGTCACGAAAGCTCTCAGAGGCAGGGTTCTCCTCTGCCTCGAGGCGGCGCAGACTCGGGTCGGCGGAGCCTATCCCGAAGGTGTTCGCGTGACCGAGCCACCAGGCGAGGTGCCACCGCGCATCCGAGATGAAGCCGGGGGATGCCACGAATCCTGCCCCAATGATGAGCGCATCCCGCGCACCCAAACCGGGAACCACCAATGCCTCGACGACTTCGTCCACCTCCACGACCGTCACGACTCCAGCAGACCGTGCGACGTGCAGCTCGATAGCGGTCCTCCACGAGTCGATCTGCTCGAAGACCGTTCCGAACGTAGCTCCAACCGCCGAGACGCACTCGGCTATTGCCGCATCCACGATGGTGGTCATGGTTAACCCTTCTCCTCGATGTCGGCCTTTTCCTCGAGCAGCCACTCTATTGCGCCCGCAATGTGCTCGACGGTCACCCGCCGTGCCTCGGTGCCGTCGAGAGACTCGATCGCGCTCACGACTGCACGGTGCGCGTCCTGACTCGCGAGTCGTTGATCGAGGGAACGCAAGCACAACCAGAGCAGCGGGGCGAACTCGGCCTGCAGCCGCAGCTCCTCGCGAACGAGTCGAGCCGACTGGGAGAGGGCAGCCACTTCCAGTCGGAACGTACCTTCGCCGCGCCGCGCCGACGCCTCGTTCGTAGCATCCGTCGCCTGAATCGCCGCGTGCAGGTGCTGTATGTCGTCGGGTGTGGCGCGGTCGGCGGCAAGCTCTGCTGACATGGCGGCGATTGCCGAGTAGTACACGCCCATGTCGCGCAGCTCGACCCGCGAGAGGGCGGCGATCCTCCGGTCAATGCGAGAGCTTCGCGATCCTTCGGCGAGCACAAAACTGCCACCGTCACGCCCCCGCTTGGTCTCGACCAGCCCGAGCTCGCGCAGTGATTCGAGAGCCTCGCGCGCCGTGACGGTCGCCACGCCGAATTGGCGGGCCATTTCCGCCTCGCTCGGAAGCTTCTCGCCGTTGGTGAGCAGACCGAGTTCGATCGCGTCAGTGAGGCGCTGCGCGACGAGTTCGGCGCGGCCGCCACCGGCGAGCGGCGCGAACACCGCGGCGCGCGCTGCTGTTGTCGCACGGATGGACTGGGGCATCGTGACACGAACGTAACATGTTCAGGACTTGCGTGACATCTGGTTCCATATGATTTACTACAGAACAGGCAGGGAGGCCCTTTCGTGACACCAGCAACGCCCGCGATTCGGCTCACGGCGCTAACCAAGACTTTTGGTAGCGTTTACGCGGTCGACAACCTCGATCTGGAGATCGCCGAGGGGGAGTTCTTCTCCATGCTGGGCCCAAGCGGTTCAGGCAAGACCACTGTGCTGCGGCTCATCGCGGGCTTTGAGCTCCCAACCGCCGGTACCGTCGAGCTGCAGGGTGTGGATGTCACGACCCGAGCTCCCTTCGATCGCGACGTGAACACGGTGTTTCAGGACTACGCGCTGTTTCCGCACATGACGGTGCTCGAAAATGTGGCATACGGGCTGCGGGTTCGAGGGATGGGGCGCACCGAGCGGTCGGAGCGCGCTGAGGCGGCGCTCGCATCCGTGGCTCTCGCCGGTTTCGGAGCCCGTAAACCCAGCCAACTCTCCGGCGGGCAGCGCCAGCGTGTCGCCCTTGCTCGAGCGACAGTTGTGCAGCCCAAGGTGCTGCTTCTCGACGAGCCGCTCGGCGCCCTCGACCTCAAGCTGCGCGAGCAGATGCAGGTCGAGCTCAAAGAACTTCAGCGATCGCTCGGTATCACATTCATCTTCGTCACCCACGACCAAGAGGAAGCGTTGACCCTCAGTGATCGAATCGCCGTGTTCAACAACGGACGCATCGAGCAGCTCGGCACGCCCGCCGAAATCTACGAGGCGCCACGCTCGCCATTCGTCGCTTCCTTCGTCGGCACGTCAAACATCTTCGATGCTGAAGAGGCCGTGAAGATGCTCTCCCGTACCGGTATCTGCTCGATTCGTCCCGAGAAGATCACTATGCACCTCCCGGCCAGCGCTCCTGCGGCTGGTGCGATTTCACTGCCCGGCCGCGTTGCCGAGGTGATCTACCTCGGAACAACCATGCGCATCCTCGTGGAGCTCGCCGGAGGGAAGCGCGTCACCGTACTCGAACAGAATGCGGCCACAGCTTCCCCTCGGGAGCGCCGCGGTGACGAGGTGCACGTGCGCTTCTCTGCGCACGACATCGTTTCACTCGAACCCGTTTCCGCCTGAACTAACCCACAAAAGAAGGAGCACAGCAATGCGAATATCAGCCCCAAGAAGGTCGGCGCTCATTGCCGGTCTCGCGATCGCCTCGTCGGTCGCACTGCTCACCGCCTGCGGAACCACCTCTGGTTCCGGCTACGGCGGCGACGAAGCTACCGGCCTCGGTGAGATGGAAGGCAGCGTCTCGATTCTGGCCTGGCCCGGCTACGTCGAAGATGGCACCAATGATCCGGCCGTCGACTGGGTCACTCCCTTCACAGAGGCCACTGGCTGCGAGGTCACTAGCAAGACCTACGGCACATCTGACGAGGCGTTCAGCCTCATGAAGACCGGCGACTACGACGTTGTCGCGGCCTCCGGCGATGCGAGCCTGCGGCTTGTCGCCGCCGGTGACGTCGTTCCCGTCAACACCGACCTGCTCAAGAACTACGACGGCATTTTTGACTTCCTGAAGATGCAGTCTTGGAACAGCGTGGATGGCGTCTCGTATGGCATTCCGCACGGCTACGGTGCCAACCTGCTGATGTACAACACTGAGGTCTTCCCGGAGACTCCCGCCTCGTGGAGCGTCGTGTTCGATGACGCCGCCGTGAACGCTGGCAAGGTGACCGCGTACGACTCGCCGATCTATATTGCGGATGCCGCGATGTACCTCATGTTCCACAAGCCGGAGCTTGGTATCACCAACCCGTACGCGCTCGACGAAACCCAGCTGACCGCCGCGGTAGACCTGCTGAAGGTTCAGCGGGCCAGTATCAGTGAGTACTGGAGCGACTACCTGAAGGCCATCCAGGCGTTCGAGACCGGCAACAGTGTCGTCGGAACCACTTGGCAGGTCATCCAGAACTACGTGTCGACTGGCAATACCGACGTGACCCTCCCCGAGGAAGGCGTCACCGGATGGAGCGACACCTGGATGATCGGATCGCAGGCAAAGAGCCCGAACTGCGCGTACGCGTGGCTCGACTACATCGCCAGCCCCGAGGCGAACGCGCAAGCGACCGCCTACTTCGGTGAGGCTCCCTCCAGCTTGGCGGCGTGTGACTTCCGCGACGACTGCGAGGCGTTCCACGCCGGCGACGCCGACTACGCCTCGAAGATCTGGTACTGGTCGACTCCGATTGCCGAGTGCCTCGACGGACGTACCGATGTCACCTGCACCGACTACTCCGCGTGGACAACTGCGTGGCAGGAGATCAAGGGCTAAGTGACTTCCGCCCCAACGATCGAACGCGCCGGGGTCCCTCCCACCCGAGAGACCCCGGCGCGCAAGATCTCCGTCTTCCTGAGCCAGCACGCCCGAGTTCGACTGGCACTACTTCTGTCGGCTCCGCTGTTTTGGCTCGGTTTGGTCTACATTGCGGCCCTTGCCGCACTCTTGATCACCGCGTTCTGGACCGTTGACAGTTTCACCGGCCAGGTGCAAACCAACTGGACGCTCGACAATGTCATCACGGTGTTCACCGGCGCGCTCTATCAGACGGTCACGCTTCGTACCGTTGGGGTGGCACTGCTGGTAACGATCATCGACATCCTCGTGGCGTTGCCGATCGCCTTCTACATGGCAAAGGTCGCGAGCCCGCGCCTGCAGCGCATCCTTGTAATTGCTGTGCTCATGCCGCTCTGGGCGAGCTACCTCGTGAAGGTTTACGCATGGCGCTCAGCGCTCTCGCAGGGCGGAATCGTCGAGTGGCTGGTAACTCCATTCGGTGGCACGTCTCCCGGCTACGGGCTTCCAGCCACGATCATCACACTGTCGTACCTCTGGCTTCCCTACGTGATTCTGCCGATCTACGCAGGGCTCGAGAGGGTGCCGAACTCGCTACTGGAGGCATCCAGCGATTTGGGTGCGAAGACCTGGCGCACGATGGGCTCGGTCGTGCTGCCGATGCTCTGGCCCGCTATCATCGCCGGGTCCATCTTCAGTTTCTCGCTCTCGCTCGGCGATTACATCACCGTCAACATCGTGGGCGGTGCGAACCAGTTGCTCGGCAACCTCGTGTTTACGAATGTGGGCGCCGCCAACAACCTGCCGCTCGCCGCCGCGATCGCGCTCATCCCGATCGGCATCATGATCGTCTACCTCGGGGTCGCCCGCCGCGCCGGCGCCCTCAACAGCCTCTAGGAGCACCGGATGCGATTGAGCCGCGCCGCGCGCGTGACACTAGGATCCGTGACAGCGGCGATCCTCGTGGTCATCTACATGCCGCTGTTTGTAGTGTTCGTCAACTCGTTCAGCACCAGCACGAGCCTCACTTGGCCGCCGCCCGGGTTCACCCTTGAGTGGTGGGGTCGGGCGTTCCGCAACGCAGGTGCGCTTGAGGGTGTGACAACAAGCCTGCAAATCGCACTCGCCTCGACCGCGATCGCGCTAGTGCTTGGAACACTGGTCTCACTCGCGCTGCAGCGCCACACCTTTTTCGGCCGGGACGCCGTCAGCCTGTTGGTCATCCTGCCGATCGCTCTGCCTGGAATCGTGACCGGCATCGCGCTGAACAACGCGTTCCGCACGATCCTTGATGTGCGCCTCGGGGTGATGACGATCATCATCGCCCACGCAACTTTCTGTATCGTCATTGTGTTCAACAACGTGATCGCACGGCTGCGCCGGATGGGCACGTCGCTGGAGGAGGCATCCGCAGATCTCGGTGCTGGCGTGTGGACCACATTCCGGCTGGTCACCTTCCCGCAACTGCGCTCGGCCCTACTCGCGGGTGGCTTGCTCGCGTTCGCGCTCTCATTCGACGAAATCATCGTCACGACCTTCACCGCTGGCGCTGGTGTGACAACGCTACCCATCTGGATTCTCGACAACCTGTTCCGCCCGAACCAGGCACCCATCGTGAACGTTGTAGCCGTGGTGCTCGTCGCGTTCTCAGTCATCCCGATCTATTTCGCGCAGCGCCTTTCGGGCTCTGAGCAGCTCCAGAAGTAGCGTGACGCCGCGCTTCGCTGGTTGCGGTGTCGTTGCGTCGTCGGTAGCTTCAGCCGCATCGTGAGCCGGATCTCCTTCGACTTACAAGAGTGCTGCCATCCTCCGCAACCGTTGTGACGGCGCGCACCGATCCGAGCTCGCCGTCGCGGGGACGGGACGGGCTTCGTGGTTGCGCGCTCGGCAAGCGGCCCCACCGAGCTCGAGGGTCGCGGGCGACGAATTTCGAGGCTCTCCACGTCGAGGCCCTCCCCGTCGAGACCGTCCGCGTCGAGACCCCGAATGCGTGGGCGGCGTCGGCTTGAGTTCTTCCGTCAAGCACGACAGCCAAGATGGCAGGGCGGGTTTTCGCCACGTTCTGCGCGTGACCAAGAGTTTTCTGTGTCCCGAGAGATACATTCTTCAAGGCGTCCTCGACCAATCCCTGCGCAAATGGTCAGCCAGCGACCAGCCGACGACTTTCTTCGAGTAGCAGTCGATCTCCGTCGCCAAACACATGAAGCCCTGGCATGGCTGCCGCGGCCTCGGCATCCGCCTCGACGGTGATCCGGAACGGGCGCGGTTGGCAGGCGATCAGACCCTCTTCGGGCATGATCTGATGCACCAACTCTGGGGAGCACTCCGTGCTGTCGTCGGCGAGGTCAGCGTGGATCCGCCGATACCCGCAGGCGCCATCCGAGTCCTCAAAGAAGTGAAAGCCCGCGCTGTCAACGCCTCCCGGCGGGCAGCAGTGGCGCACTGCGGGCGCGCCAACCAGTGGTAGCGACCAGGCGTCGACGCCTCCGACCAGCGACACGATTTGGTCACCGGGTTCAACGAACTGGGGCATGGGTCGTACAACGGTTTTGAGCACTGGTCTGAGAAGTTCGAGACGTTGTACTGCGCCGTCAAGGATCCCGAGGACTGGGGTGCGGCCGCGCGTGAAGGCGCACGTTTAGCCCTCAAGAGCGGGACGACCTCGGTTGCCGAGATTGTCACAGACGATCCTGCTCGCGGAGCGATGTCAGAGTCAGGGCTCGGGGGTATCGAATATCTCGAAGTTATCGGGCGCACGGAGATTGGCTGGACAGATCAGGTTCGGCAGGATGTTGTCCGTCGACTCATGGAGGACTTTGGAAGCCCCAGAGGTGTCTCGCCGCATGCCCCTTACAGCCTCGATGGGCGAGTTGTCCAAGACCTCGTCGCAATTGCGCGTGCTAACGGCATGCGCATCCATTCTCACGTCGGCGAGTCTGAGCTCGAAGGGGCCCTGTACCAATCAGGCGTCTCCGTCGTGCTGGAAATCTATGGCGACCTACGTGACGAGTCTGCGCTGGTGAGCGTTGGAGGGGTGGGAATGTCGACCGCACGCTACGCCGGAAGCGTTGGTCTGCTCGGAGCAGATGTGCATCTGGCCAACGGCATCTACCTGCAACGCGAGGGTCGCGATTTCGCTAAGAGTTACGGGGACTCAGGTCGTGCTGTGCCCGCGGTCCAATCAAGTTATTGGTCTTGACGCACCGCCCATTGCGGCGTACTTGCATGAGGACCACGATATTGCGATAGGAACTGATTCGCTGGCGTCGGTGCCGTCGCTGGACCTGCTCGGCGACATGGCGATGCTGGCCGCGTTGGCCCGCGCACAGGGCTGTAGCTCCGACGATCTTCACGAGCGCATGCTTCATGCGGCGACCCGGGGCGGTGCCAGTGCTGTCGGACGCTCAGACATTGGCCTGCTCGAGAGGGGAGCGCGCGCGGGCACCGCAGTATTCGCGGTAAATGCCTTCGGCACACAACCCGGACAGGCACTGGTTGATGGTGGCGCTGGACGGTGCGTTTTGACCATCATTGGCGGACGGACCGTCCACGCCGTCGAAAGACAAACTCGAAGAGGAGATAGCTGATGACTGGGATAGACGGCCCGACTGCTGACCCCTTCCAGATCGCGATGGAGAGAGCAGCGGTGCTAGCGAAGGTGAACGGAGGGCGGCGGCACGGCGTGGGCATCACCTCGGCCTCGATCCACCGAAGTTTATGAGTGAGCTGCGCGGGCCGGCGACTGGTACGCCGGGACTGTTCTCGGCTCTGGCCTTCTTGTGGTCAAGACGATCGACTTGCTCATAGCTGCGACCGCCATCGAACATGACGCTACGGTGCTGCACTACGACGAGGACTTCGATCTCATCGGGTCGTTCAACGGATATCGCACGCGCTGGATTGTCCTTTGCGGCACGGGTCACGGCGGATCGCTTCAGCGGCCAGGGCTTGTCCCATTGATGACCGCTTTCGCTGGGCGGGTAGATTCAAGTCATGGCAGAGAGCCCGACTGAAGCCACTGGATCGACAGCGAGTTGCCTTGCGGTCGCCCAGTTCGTGCCCGGGGTGGACGTGAACGCGAACCTTGCGTCGATCGCTGAGCTCGCGGCATCCGCCGTTGATCGCGGAGCAAGTCTCGTGGTGGCGCCAGAGTACTCGTCGTACTTCACCCCGACGATGGGGCAGGACTGGCTGGACGCCGCCGAGCCGCTCGATGGGCGATTTGTCACAGGGCTGGCGGCGATCGCCCGGAGCAACCGAATTCATCTTGTCGCAGGCATGCTCGAGACGACGGATGACCCTGGCCGGCTGTCGAACACGCTCGTCGCGCTCGACCCGAGCGGCGAGCGTATTGCGGTGTATCGCAAACTGCATCTGTACGACGCGTTTGGCCAACGCGAGTCGGATTGGGTGCGCGCCGGAGAGCTTGCAGCACCGCAGACGTTCGCCTGGGGTGGCCTCTCGGTCGGTATGCAAACGTGCTACGACCTGCGCTTTCCGGAGGTCACCCGCACGCTCGTTGATGCCGGTGCGGATCTTGTGCTCGTGCCATCGGAGTGGGTGCGCGGGCCGCTCAAGGAACATCACTGGCGCACGCTCGTTACCGCGCGCGCTATCGAGAACACCATCTATGTCGCCGCGGCGGATCACGCTCCGCCGATCGGCGTTGGCAACAGCATGATCGTTGATCCGATGGGGGTCGAGCTCGCGACGATCGGCGAGGTGACTGGGATTGCTGTCGCTGAGGTGTCGGTTGATAGGGTGCGAGCGGTGCGAGCGGTGAATCCGGCGCTGAGCCTCCGAAGGTTTACCGTCGCACCCCTCGATCGCTAGAAAGCGTACCGGCAAGATCATTCCGATTACAGCGCTGCCGCTCCGCCAATGAACAGAGTTTCTATGACGCCGCCTGCCGCGGCCGGTATGAATGAGACAACATACCCATCGCTCGACAACCCGACAAGCGCTTGGGCCGGAAAGTAGATGCCGTAGTCACCGGAGCGGTAGCTCGCAAGCGTTGACTCATCAATGGCGAAGTTCCAGGTCGCACCGCTGCCGGGATTGACGTAGTTCAGGTTAGTGATGGCCTCCACCGGGCTCACCGGGCCACAACACTCGGTAGCAACCAGAATCACAACGATCGGATCTGCGAGTTCCTGTTCGAGAGCAGCGGTGTTTCCAGACGTCAGCGCATCCACGAAGCTTGCCGCACGAGCGTCTGGCTCCGGCGGTGGCGATTCAATCGCTGTGGGGGTTGGGGTCGCGTTTGCGCTCCCACTCTGGCTCGGGCTCGGTGTGGACACTCCGGTCGAGGTCGGCGAGGGAACCGGGCCGGGGGCTTGGCCGCGCTGCACGAGAACGAACGCCACGACGAAGACGATCACAAGCGCCAACACAGCGGCGAGAATCCACACTAAGCGCGAGCGGCGCGTCGCGCTCGGGGTCTCCGTCATGACCACACGGTAGCAGTGAGTGCGTTCGCAATGCATCACCGATGGCACCATTTTGGGGGGTGCGGGTTTCGTGTCCCAGTACGAAGACGGTGATAGAGCGACGGACGCAATCTCCCGTGCACGCAATTTCAGACCCAAGCGAACTCAAGAAAGCCGCTGAAGAGTTCGAGCCGGACCTCATCGTCACTGATATTGCACTGTCCGAGAGTGCCGCGCTCGATTTGATAACCGTTGCTTGAGGGGTGCAACCGGGAATCCCCGTCATCGTGCTGATCGCCTTCGCATCAGTGGGCTATGCCGCGTCGACGCTCAACATTCAGGCTGACGAGTTTCTCATCACAAGCCGGCCGTATCGGCGGATCTTGCTGCCAACGTCGAGCGACTGGCAAGGGCGTACCGCAAAACCCGTGCTGCGGTTCCACGGCGGGAGATCGTGCTCGCACCCGGAGCCAAGCCGGCCGACGTCGCCGTTGGTGTGGGCGGCACGCTCGCTGCGCACCACGCTGCAGGCGACTCTGTGACGATTCTGACGCTGTCGCTCGGCACGAGTGCTATGGATGCCACCGAGATCGCCGAGATCTCGGCGAACGCTGCGCGCTCCGCCGCCTTTGCCAGGGCCGAACTGCTGCTCGAAGACGCCCTCGCTGGCACTCCCGAGGAACCACAATTGCCCGTCGAACTCATCGGCAAGATTATCGCTCGCGTGCGTCCAACCGTCCGCTACAGTCACTCGCCGAACGATTCGGACCCCGATCACCGAGCCGTCAGTGGTGCCTCGGTGTTCGCGGCCAGTTCAGTGCCCACGATTGCGTGCTCTGAGGGCACCCTGCTGTCAGTCGACTTTCGGCCCGACCGGTTCGTGCCTATCGACGGCTTCACCGACATCACGCTCGCTACGATGGCGGCGTTCACGCCCGAGAACACTGCGCCGCCCGGTTTGAAGCCGGCCAACAGCCGCGCGCGTGCCACGGCATGGTCAGCGTTCGCTCATGACAGGAGCTATTGCGAAGCGTTAGAGATCGTTCTCGACTCGGCCAGTTCTGCCAACTGAGCTGCGGCGCGCGCGAGCACGTCAGTTCGCTTGCAGAACGCGAACCGCACCAGGGTCGCGTAGCCGGCTCGATGCTCTTCCCGCACGAACGCTGTGACTGGTACAGCGGCAACGCCGGCAAGGCCAGGCAGGGCGCGACAGAACTGTGCGGCGTTGCTGACACCGAGCGGCGCAGCATCCGCAATCACAAAGTATCCCGCCGCCGGGCTGGTCACTCCAAAGCCCGCCGCGATCAGCCCAGCAGTGAGGATGTTGCGCTTGGCCTTCAGCCCCGCCGCAAGGTCGTTGAAGTAGCTCATCGGCAGGCCAAGGCCGACCGCGATGGCGGGCTGAAATGGCGCACCGTTGACGTAGGTCAGGTACTGCTTGACGGCGACGATCGGCTTCAGCAACTCGCTCGGCGCGATAATCCAGCCGATCTTCCATCCCGTGGCACTAAAGGTCTTGCCACCACTGGAGATAGTGACAGTGCGACCGAACGCGCCGGGAAGGGTTGAGATCGGCACGTGTTCAGCGCCGAAGGTGAGGTGTTCGTATACTTCGTCGGTCACGATGATGGCGTTGTGGCGCTCGGCCAACTCAACGATCAGTTCGAGCGTTGCTCGCGGGAACACGGCGCCGGTCGGGTTGTGGGGTGAGTTCACGATGATCACGCGCGTTCGGTCAGTAAACGCTGAACGAATGTCATCGTGGTCCGGTAGAAAGTGCGGCGCGCGCAGCGGCACAGTCGTCTGGGTCGCGCGTCCAAGGGCGATGGCCGCCGCGTAGGCGTCGTAGAACGGTTCGAACGTGACCACTTCGTCACCGTCATCGGTCAGAGCGAGGATAGTCGCCGCAAGCGCCTCGGTCGCGCCAGCGGTCACGAGAACCTGGTTGTCCGGGTCGATCGTCAGGCCGTAGAAGCGACGCTGATGCTCAGCGATTGCCTGCCGAAGCACCGGCATGCCCAAGCCGGGCGGATACTGGTTGAGGCCATCGGTGATCGCTCGCTTCGCCGCCTCCAACACTTGAGGCGGACCGTCTTCATCGGGAAACCCCTGCCCCAAGTTGATAGCGCCGGTCGCCACGGCGAGTGCAGACATCTCCGCGAAAATTGTTGGGCTCAGCGTTCCGTCAGGCCCAAGGAGCATTGCACCGCGCGCGGCGCGTTCCCACGATCCTGTGACAGTCATTGGCAGTGAGCCTAGCGAGAGTTTCGCGCCCGCACCCGCCGCGCGCGGCGACAGATCGGTGTCGGCTGTGGAGAGATGCTGCGCGACGGCGATTCGTGCTTTAGCGTTCACTCATGCGCCGCTTGAGAACCATTCCACCGCTCGCCATGGCGGTGCTCATTGCCTGCACTGTTGCCGGATGCCTCCCGGTCGACCCAGCACCGGTACCGACAATCGCGCCAGCCGGCACCCCGATCTTTGCATCGGACGAAGAGGCGCTCGCCGCGGCCGAGGACGCCTATGCGGCCTACCTTGCTGTGTC
>CAZCOC010000023.1:0-12044 GCA_964500075.1 uncultured Salinibacterium sp. | reverse complement strand
GAAGACGAGATCGTCTCGAGCGACATCGTTGGAGACCCGCACTCATCGATCTTCGACGCCGGCCTGACGAAGGTCATCGGCAATCAGGTGAAGGTTGCATCGTGGTACGACAACGAGTGGGGCTATTCGAACCGCCTGGTCGACCTCACCGAGTACGTCGCCGAACGACTCTGAGGCGCGGCGCTTCATGCCGATCCGCACAATTGACTCTCTTGGTGAGATGCGCGGTAAGCGCGTGATCGTCCGCTGCGACCTGAATGTACCGCTCAAGGACGGGCGAATCACTGATGACGGGCGTATCCGGGCGTCGTTGCCGACCTTGAACCAGCTGATTCATGCTGGCGCTCGCGTGATCGTGGTTTCGCATCTCGGGCGACCTGACGGGCAGCCAGACACAAAGTACAGTCTGGCTCCGGTCGCTCAGCGACTCTGCGAACTTCTCGGTAAAGCCGTGGTGTTCGCCCAAGACACGGTCGGAAGTGCAGCCCAAGAAGCCGTTGACGGACTCGTCGACGGCGACGTTGCGTTGCTTGAGAACCTTCGGTTCAACGCGGCAGAGACGTCCAAAGATTCGACGGAGCGCACCGGATTCGCAATGAAACTCGCGCGCTTCGCTGATGCCTTCGTTTCTGACGGTTTCGGAGTTGTGCATCGCAAGCAAGCCAGCGTGTTCGAGCTGGCAGAGCAAATCCCGAGCGCAGCTGGTCTACTCATCGCACAGGAGCTCCTCGTGCTCGAGCGATTGACGGTCGAGCCTGAGAAGCCATACACGGTCGTACTCGGCGGCTCCAAGGTTTCCGACAAGCTCGACGTCATCGGTGCATTGCTGCCGAAAGTGGACTCGCTGCTAATCGGTGGCGGGATGCTGTTCACTTTCTTGGTTGCCCTCGGTCACCGCGTTGGGGCCAGCCTGCTCGAAGCCGATCAGGTCGAAGCAGTCCGTGGCTACCTTGCACAAGCCGAGGCGCTTGGCGTCAAACTCGTGTTGCCGACTGACATCGTGGTTGCTGCATCGTTTTCGGCAGACGCGCAGCACGTTGTCACGGCGGCGGATGCGATCGAGAGCACTTCGTTCGGCGCAGCCGGACTCGGTCTAGATATCGGGCCGGACAGCGCAACGGCGTTCGCGGAGATCATCCGTGCTTCTAGAACAGTCTTCTGGAACGGCCCTATGGGGGTTTTCGAGCTGCCAGCGTTTGCGGCAGGTACCAAGGCGATCGCGACGGCACTGAGCGAGATCGATGGCTTCGGTGTCGTTGGCGGAGGGGATTCAGCAGCGGCAGTGCGCGCACTCGGGTTCCGTGATGAAGCGTTCGGACATATCTCGACTGGCGGTGGCGCCAGTCTCGAGTTTCTTGAAGGCAAGAAGCTCCCAGGACTGGAGGTGTTGGGGTGGCCATAGCACAGGGGCGCGTGCCGCTGATCGCTGGCAATTGGAAGATGAACCTCAACCACTTGCAGTCGATCGCCTTCGTTCAGAAGCTGGCCTGGACTCTCAAAGATGCGAATCACGATTTCGCAATCGGCGGGTCAGAGGTGGCGGTGTTCCCGCCCTTCACGGACCTCCGTTCTGTGCAGACCTTGATCTCGGCCGACAAGCTTCTGTTGACCTATGGCGCCCAGGATCTCTCGCAGCACGACTCAGGCGCGTTTACTGGCGAGATATCTGGGGCGTTTCTCGCGGCGCTCGAGTGCCGCTTCGTGCTCATCGGGCATTCTGAGCGTCGCCAGTACCACAACGAGACGGACGAGTTGCTCCGCGCAAAAGTGGCGGCTGCTCTCAGGCACGGGCTTGTTCCGGTGCTGTGTGTCGGCGAGACAGCAGAAGACCTCGAGCAGCACGGGCCGAGTGCAGTACCGGTCGCCCAACTGCGGGCCGCACTTGCCGGCCTCGGCGGAACCCCAGAGCTCGTGATCGCGTACGAGCCGGTCTGGGCGATCGGTTCCGGTCAAGCTGCGACACCGGAGCAAGCCGAACAGGTCGCCGCGACGTTGCGATCAGTGCTGCAGGAGTTCCTTGGAGCTGAGGTGGCCGAGGCGACGCGCATACTCTATGGCGGTTCCGTCAAGGCGAGCAACATCGCAGGCTTCATGCGCGAAGCCAATGTCGATGGTGCCCTTGTCGGTGGGGCGAGCCTTGACGTTGCTGAGTTCGCGAGCATCGCGCGCTTCCAGAAGCACGTCGGTACGTGAGTTTGCGCCAGCGGCGCCCTGGGCCGCAGGCCGTTCGGGGCGCCGCTGGCGGCTTATACTGTGTGAGGCCAACTGGTCGTGTGAAAGGGAAGTCGTGGAAATTCTTCAGGTCGTGCTCCAAGTGATACTCGGGATCACGAGCCTCCTGCTCACCCTGTTGATTCTGCTGCACCGCGGGCGCGGTGGCGGGCTCTCCGACATGTTCGGTGGCGGTGTGACATCCAACCTCGGTGCCTCTGGTGTCGCGGAACGCAACCTCAACCGCATCACGGTGATCCTCGCGCTCATCTGGATCACCGCAATCGTCATCCTCGGGCTTATCACTCGTTTTAGCGGCGCCTGAGTCTCAACAATGCAGTCATAACACCTAGCATCACTCTCAAGGAGCAGCATGGCATCAGGCGGTAGCGCAATTCGAGGATCTCGCGTCGGCGCGGGGCCAATGGGCGAACAGGATCGTGGATTTCACGCCGACCGAATTCAGGTTTCGTACTGGGATGAAATGGGCAATGAGACGGTCCGTAACTTTTCGGCGTCCCTCCCAGAGGACGAGATTCCAGACACCATCGACTCGCCGACGACCGGGTTGCCAGCTGGCCGCGATAAACTGAACCCTCCGCACGTCGCCAAGCTTGAACCGTACAAGACCCACTTGGCCTACGTAAAAGAGCGTCGCTCCGAAGATGAAGCATCGGCGCTCCTCGACGATGCGCTGACCCAACTGCGCACCCGCCGCGGTACGGGCGTCTAAACCGTTTCGTCAGCGCCGGTCCAGAACTCTCCCGGATCGATCAGGTTCTCTGGCACCTCGGCTGCCGCCGCGGCATCCACGAAGAACAGGGTCTTGCGTCGACCTCGCACGCCCGCTGCTGGCACCTCGATGAGGCTCGCCCCTGCAAGCGTGAGGCCTAGTGCAGATGCCTTATCGGCACCAGCAAGTACGAGCCAGACCCGTGCAGATGAGTTGATGACGGGCAGCGTGAGGCTCAACCGTTCGGGTGGTGGCTTTGGCGAATTGCGCACTGAGATGACCAACAGTTCTGTTTCGCGAACGCCGCCACGTTCTGGAAAGAGCGATGCGACGTGACCGTCTGGGCCCATTCCGAGCAAGGTGATGTCGAAGTGGGGGAGCGCGGCGTTTCTCGGAGCGTGATCGCGGATCTCGGCCGAGTACGCCTCAGATGCCTCGTCAAGTTCCAGGCCCTGATCGGATGCCGCGAACTCATGAACTCGTGCCGGGTCGAGTGCGACGTGAGCGAGCAGCGCCGCGCGCGCCTGTGTTTCGTTGCGCTCTGGGTCGCCTGACGGTAACCACCGCTCGTCGCCCCACCAGACGTTGACTTGTGACCAGTCGACGGAGTCGCGGGCAGGAGAGGCGTTGATGGCGGAAAGGACAGCGATCCCAACGCTGCCACCGGTCAGGACAATGCTCGCTTCACCAAACTCGTGAATCAGATCGACCACCTTGGTAATGAACCTCGCTGCAACCGAACCGCAGAGCGCCTCGGTGTCCTGATGGACGATGACTCGACGTTCGCTACTCACTGTTTACCCCAGTTCTTCATGACGTCACCGAAGAGATCGTCCGGGTCGAGTCGACGCAGTTCCTCAGCAAGGCAATCGCGGAGGTTTCGACGTGGAAGCGAAAGGTCGTGGATTGGCTGGTTCGGCTGGGTGAGTACCGCGAGATTCGATTGGGTGCGCTCCAGCCGAATTGTGCCGGTCGGGCGATGCAGTGCAACGCTCGCGATACCCGTGCGGCCTTTGGACGCGGGTGTCAGCTCAAGATTCACTTCTTCTTGCAATTGCAATCGCAGCCAAGCAGCGAGCAGCACAACGGAAGCAGAATCGGCTGCCCCGCGCACGTCTACGGCAGTGACGGGGGAGTACGGAGGCTGATCGAGTACCGCAGCCAATTGCGCGCGCCACAGCGTGAGTCGGGTCCAAGCAAAGTCGGTATCGCCCGGTTGGTAGCTCCTCCTGACGCACTGCAGAGCGTCGAGTGGGTCAGCATGCGCGGCCGCATCGGTGATGCGCCGCTGAGCGATGCGACCGATTGCAGACTGCGACACCGATGATGGGCACTCGGCTGGCCACCACGCGACGACCGGGGCGTCTGGCAGCAGCAGCCCGGTGACAAGGCTTTCCTGGTCGGTTGCAGCTTCACCGTAGGCGCGAACAACGATGACCTCGCTTGCCCCGGCATCACCACCCACCCGAATCTGAGCGTCAACCCGAGAGTCTGCCGGGACCGGCACTCGGTCCCCGCTGCCCGGTTCACCTGATGAGACGACGATGACACGCATTGGATGTTCTCGGGAAGCATCGTTCGCCGCCTCGATCGCTTCTTCTTCCTCACCAAGACTCGTCGAGATCACGAGGGTCAGCACGCGACCAAGCGCTACTGCGCCACCCTCCTCACGGATCTTGACGAGCGCTTTCGAAATCTGGCTCGAGTTGGTGTTCGGCAAATCAACAATCACGGTCGCCTCCAAGTTCGCCCGTCACGCGCCATGAGTGCGTCAGCGGATGACGGCCCCCAGGTGCCAGGCCGGTACTGTTCGGGCTGACCCTGTTTCGCCCAGAACTCCTCAATCGGGTCGAGGATTTTCCAGCTCAGTTCGACCTCCTCGTGGCGGGGGAAGAGCGGTGGATCGCCAAGAAGCACATCCAGGATCAAGCGTTCATACGCCTCAGGGCTCGCTTCCGTGAACGCGTGACCGTAGCCAAAGTCCATGGTGACGTCTCGTACCTGCATCCCGGCACCCGGCACCTTGGATCCGAAACGAATGGTCACGCCTTCGTCTGGCTGTACGCGGATGACCAGAGCATTACTCCCGAGGTCTGAGGTCTGACTTTCCGCGAAAAGGTACTGTGGAGCTCGCTTGAAGACCACCGCGATCTCGGTGACTCGGCGCCCGAGACGCTTGCCTGCGCGAAGGTAGAATGGCACTCCAGCCCAGCGACGGGTGCCGATATCGAGCCGGATCGCGGCGTAGGTCTCAGTGAGTGATTCGGGGTTCATCCCCTCCTCTTCGAGAAATCCAATGACTCTCTCGCCGCCCTGCCAGCCACCGGCGTATTGACCGCGTGCGGTACCGGTTGCCAAGTCCTTGGGTATCCGCACGGCCGACAGCACCTTCTCCTTCTCGGCACGCAGGTCTGCCGCGTCGAAGGACACCGGCTCCTCCATCGCTGTGAGCGCAAGCAGCTGAAGCAAGTGGTTCTGAATGACGTCACGAGCCGCACCAATGCCGTCATAGTAGCCAGCGCGCCCGCCGACACCAATGTCCTCGGCCATCGTGATCTGAATGTGCTCGACGTAGTTGGCATTCCAGATTGGCTCGTACAGCTGGTTTGCAAACCGCAGGGCAAGGATGTTTTGCACAGTTTCTTTGCCGAGGTAGTGGTCGATTCGAAACACGCTATCCGGCGGAAACACTGACTCGACGACATCGTTGAGTTGGCGAGCCGTTGCGAGGTCGCTGCCGAACGGTTTCTCAATCACGACTCTTCGCCACTGACCGTCCTTCTGCTCGGCAAGGCCGGAGCGCCGGAGTTGTTCGGTCACGAGCGGAAAGGACTTTGGCGGTATTGACAGGTAGAAGGCATGGTTGCCCATCGTGCCGCGATCGCGATCGAGTTCGTCGATGACCTCCTTCAGTCGGAGAAACGCAGCGTCATCGTCGAAATCGCCGGAAACGAACCGAACGCCCTGGGCGAGTTGCGCCCAGACCTCTTCATCAAACGGTGTGCGCGCATACTGCTGCACAGCGTCGTGCACGACCTTCTCAAAATCCTGATCTTTCCACTCGCGCCGCGCAAATCCGACAAGCGCGAAGCCCGGCGGCAACAGTCCGCGATTGGCGAGGTCATACACGGCCGGCATGAGCTTTTTGCGTGAGAGGTCGCCGGTCACACCGAAAATGACGAGTCCGCTCGGGCCGGCGATTCGGTTGAGTCGCCGATCGCTCGGCAGCCGCAGTGGATTGAAGTCTGCGCGTATCTCAACTGGTGACATGGTGATCCCGGTGCCCTAATTCGGTGGACTAGCTGAGCGCCGCGACGACGGTCGGCAGGCTTTCAGTTGGCCGTCGAACCGTCAGCGTGAGGACCGGTTGGCCGTGCTCCGCGAGCACCGCCGCGTCGCCGGCGGCTTGCGCTCGAATGAGCTCGCCGAAGCTAAACGGTCGGTCAGGGATCTGAAGGTCGGTTTCCTCGATGGTGATGATTTGAAGGAACACCCCAACGGCTGGACCGCCCTTGTGGAATTGCCCGGTCGAGTGCAAAAACCTCGGCCCCCAGCCGAAGGTGACCGGCCGTACGGCGCGGGCAGCGAGCGTGTCTCGAACCGCCGCGAGGTGCGGGTGAGCTACTCGGTCGACATAGGCGTGAACGGCGAGATAGCCGTCAGCCGGGAGGAGCCCAAGCAACTTCTGCACTGCGGTGGCAAGATCATGGGCACCGTCGATCACGTTCGCGGTTCCACGAACCTCGATGTCCCCGATCGTGATGTCTGGCGGCTCTGGTGCACTCGGGTGGTCGATGAGCGCGCGCGCGGCTACCTTGGCCGATTCGACGTCCGGCTGGTCGAACGGGTTGATGCCGAGGATGCGACCGGCAACCACGACCGCGTACTCCCACGTGAGCAGGAGCGCACCGAGCGTTCCGGCGATCTCGATCTCGCCCTCCGCAATGGTCTCGGTGTCTTCTCGGTCGCCGACAAGTCGGACGATCTGTAGGTCAACGAGACCTGCGGAGAGCTCCGGTGATGCTGTCGTCAGCACGACCGGCAGCACCCCTTTGCCGAGCTTGCCAGTGGATTCCGCGATGAGTTGTTCTACCCAATCACCAAAACCGAGCACGTGCGTGCCGTCCGCCACGATCCCGAGCTTGTTCTTGAGCGGGATGGTTCCCGCGATTGCTGCGCCAAGAATGAGCCCAGCATTCTCCGGCTGGTCGACCGAGAGCGGGAGCAGGGCCGCTTCGGCCTCGTCGAGCAACTCCGCAATGTCGACGCCAGCAAGGCCGGACGGCACGAGTCCGAAGGCCGTCAGCGCGGAGTAACGGCCCCCAACATTCGGGTCTGCATTGAAGACTCGATAACCAGCTGCTCTCGCCGATACATCCAATGGAGAACCCGGGTCGGTGACAATGATGATCCGATCGATCGGATCGATTCCGGCTCCAGCGAAGTATTGCTCGTAGATTCGCTTTTGGCTGTCGGTCTCGAGGGTCGATCCGGACTTCGAGGAGATCACGACGGCTGTCGTGGCCAATCGATCACCGAGCGCCGCAAGCACCTGCCCCGGGTTGGTCGAGTCGAGCACGGTCAGCGGCACACCATACGTGCGCGCTATGACCTCGGGCGCGAGCGAAGACCCGCCCATGCCAGCGAGAACAATGTGGTTGATTCCGGCGTCGTCGAGCTTCTCGCGAAGCGCCATGATGTCATCCAACATCGGCCGGGAGGTCGAAACGGCTTCGACCCAACCCAGCCGAGTCGAGGCCTCCTCTTCGGCTTCCACGCCCCACAAGGATCCGTCACCGGCGGTGATGCGGCTCGCAACGAGATCGCTCACGAGCTGCGGAACGATTCGGTCGACGGCCGTTGCCGCTGCACCAGAGACGGCGATGATGACAGTCATTTGGCTGCCTCGATCGCTGCCGAGACGGTATCAAGCAGTTCGTTCCACGACACGATGAACTTCTCGACGCCCTCCTGTTCGAGCAGGGAAGTCACTTCTTCGTACGAAATCCCGAGGCCTTCGAGTGCTGCGAGAGTTGCCCGAGCATTCTCATAAGCCCCGGTGACGGGGTCGCCAGTGATCACCGCGTGGTCGAAGGTGGCCTCAAGCGTCTTCTCCGGCATGGTGTTGACAGTTTCCGCAACGGCGAGTGCCGTCACATACAGAGTGTCGGGAAGACTCGGGTCCTTAACGCCGGTCGAGGCCCACAGCGGCCTCTGCTTCTGACCGCCGGTCTGAAGCAGAGCGGCGGCGCGCGGACTCGCGAAGGCATCCTGGTAAAGCTCGTACGCCAGCCTGGCGTTGGCAATACCCGCCGTGCTCTTCAACGCGATGGCTTCCGAACTTCCGATGGCGTCGAGCCGCTTGTCGATCTCCGTGTCGACACGGGAAACGAAGAATGAGGCAACAGAGTGGATGGTCGACAGGTCGTGCCCGCTGGCCTGAGCCTTCTCGAGTCCGGCCAGATACGCGTCAATCACCGCTCGATGGCGGTCGAGGCTGAAGATGAGCGTCACGTTCACGCTGATGCCGGACCCGATAACCTCAGTAATCGCCGCGAGACCCTCGATTGTGGCGGGAATCTTGATCATCGCGTTTGGTTCGTTGACCTTCGCCCACAATTCGCGGGCCTGCGCGACAGTCGCCTCGGTGTTGTGGGCGAGTCCTGGTTCGACCTCGATCGACACTCGGCCGTCGACCCCGCCGGTCGAGTCATACACCGGCCGGAAGATCTTGCATGCCGCTGCAACATCATCCGTCGTAATTTCGAACACTGCTGCCGTAACAGTAGTGTCGGCAGCCGCGAGTGCGCGGACCTGCTCGTCGTATGCTTCACCCTTTGCCAAGGCCCCGGCGAAGATCGTCGGATTCGTAGTTACGCCGACAACATTGCGTTCGGCGATAAGTCGCTGCAGTCCGCCTGAACTGATGCGCTCTCTCGAGAGATCGTCGAGCCAGATGCTCACTCCGATTTCGGAGAGTGCGCCTGTTGGGGAGGTTGCCATGATTGTCTTCTCTCCTGCCGGGGCCTACTGGCTGGCCAGCGATTGACGAGCTGCCGCGATGGCAGCCTCTGTCGTGATTCCGAACTCGCGGTACAGGGTCTTGTAGTCGGCGGATGCCCCGAAGTGCTCGATCGAGACGCTACGACCGCGATCTCCAACGTACCGACGCCACGTCAGGCCGAGTCCAGCTTCGATCGAAACGCGCGCGGTGACCGCGGCCGGAAGCACTGACTCGCGGTAGGCATCGTCCTGCTCCTCAAACCACTCGAGACAAGGCGCGGACACGACTCGCGCGTTGATGCCTTCTTGGCGGAGTGTCGCGCGCGCCTCCACGGCGAATTGCAGCTCGGAACCGGTGGCCATGAAGATCACGTCTGGGGATCCGCCAGGAGCTTCAGCGAGCACGTATGCGCCCTTTTCGACCAACGATGCCGAGGCCAGCACATCGCCGTGCGCTGCGCCTTCTCCGCGTTCGAACACGGGAATGTTCTGACGGGTCAAGGCGATTCCGGCCGGACCGTTGCGGCGAGCAAGGATCGCCTTCCACGCCCACGCCACCTCGTTTGCATCGCCGGGCCGCACGATGTCAAGGCCCGGAATCGCCCGCAGCGTCGCGAGTTGTTCGATCGGCTGGTGGGTCGGGCCGTCTTCGCCAAGCGCGACAGAGTCATGGGTCCAGACGAAGATCGATGGTGCCTTCATAAGCGCAGCGAGACGAACAGCCGGCCGCATGTAGTCGCTGAAAATCAAGAAGGTGCCGCCGAAAACGCGCGTGTTGCCATGCAGCACGATGCCGTTGAGGATTGCAGCCATCGCGTGCTCGCGAATTCCGAAGTGCAAGACCCGCCCATATGGGTTGCCTGTCCACTCGTGTGTCGAGTGTTCACTCGGGATGAAGGAGGCAGCTCCAGCGATCGTGGTCAGGTTCGACTCTGCGAGGTCAGCCGAACCGCCCCACAGTTCCGGGATGACCGCACCCAGAGCACCGAGTACCTTGCCGGATGCTGCGCGAGTCGACACCTCTTTGCCTGCCTCGAAGACCGGAAGCGCAGCATCGACGCCATCCGGCAGCTCACCGGCGAGGACGCGGTCGAGCAGCGTCTTGCGATCGGGGTTGGCTGCGGCCCACGTCTCGAAGGTGCCGGTCCATTCCTCGTGCGCCGCCTTGCCGCGTTCCAGCGCCTTACGGGTGTGCTCGATGACGTCTGTCGCGACCTCGAAGAACTGCTCAGGGTCAAAGCCGAGCACGCGCTTGGTGGCAGCAAGCTCGTCCGCACCGAGGGCAGAACCGTGGATCTTGCCAGAGTTCTGCTTGTGCGGCGCCGGCCACCCGATGATCGTGCGAAGGATGATCAGCGACGGCTTGTCGATGACGCCCTTCGCGGCCTCGATCGCGGAGTTCAGCTCGGCGACGTCTTCTTCGTAGACTCCGGTCTTCTTCCAGTCAACGGTCTGCACGTGCCAGTGATACGCCTCGTAGCGAGCCGCGACATCTTCAGTGAAGGCAATGTCGGTGTCGTCTTCGATCGAGATTTGGTTCGAGTCGTAGATGGCGATGAGGTTGCCGAGCTGTTGGTGACCGGCGAGCGATGATGCCTCAGAGGAGACTCCCTCCTGGAGGTCGCCGTCGCTGGCAATGACGTAAATGAAGTGGTCGAACGGGGACGTGCCGGCTGCCGCATCCGGATCAAACAGGCCGCGCTCGAACCGAGAGGCGTATGCGAAACCGATGGCCGAGGAAAGACCCTGACCGAGCGGTCCGGTTGTCATCTCGACTCCGTCGGTGTGGCCGTACTCGGGGTGACCAGGGGTCTTCGAACCCCACGTACGCAGAGCCTTGAGGTCCTCGAGTTCAAGGCCGTAACCGCCGAAATAGAGCTGAACGTACTGGGTGAGTGAACTGTGCCCAGCCGACAGGATGAAGCGATCGCGACCGATCCAGGTGTTGTCGCTCGGATCGTGGCGCATCACCTTCTGGAACAGAAGGTAGGCGGCTGGTGCGAGGCTCATGGCGGTACCCGGATGCCCGTTGCCCACCTTCTCAACGGCATCTGCCGCGAGGATCCTTGCCGTATCAACGGCTCTGACATCAATGGGATCCCACTGCAGTGCTGACACGAGGTGCACAACCCTTCTTCAAGCGACGTGATTCCGGTTGCACCCAGAAAGATCGCGACTGTGGCCAGCCGGGTCTGACGCGCCGCCAATTCCGGCCACCGAAGTCAACAGAGGGATGTGGTGGGGGAGTTGGTGCGCCGCAGTCCGGCGGGCTCGCACCAAGTATAGAGAAACGCCAGCAAACCGCGTGGTGCTTGCCCCATGCTGACAGGGGTGATCCAGATCCCTAACCTAGAATGATGCTCCGATGAGGCCGAACGAGGAGCAATGGACGTCGCA
Organism: uncultured Salinibacterium sp.; assembly: GCA_964500075.1. Taxonomy (GTDB): domain Bacteria; phylum Actinomycetota; class Actinomycetes; order Actinomycetales; family Microbacteriaceae; genus Rhodoglobus. The sequence goes on along the minus strand of CAZCOC010000023.1, from coordinate 700 downwards.
GTAACCACGCCCACTGTTGGGGAGAGAATCGGCGTTCGCCGGACCGTGTTGGCGTACGTCGCTCTCACCAAGCCGAGAGTGATCGAGCTCCTCTTGGTGACGACAGTTCCAGTCATGTTCCTCGCTGCCGGTGGTGTGCCAAACCTGTGGCTGGTGCTTGCGACTCTGCTCGGTGGCGCACTGAGCGCCGCATCCGCCAATGCCTTCAACTGCTACATCGACCGCGACATCGACCGAGTGATGGAGCGCACACAGCGTCGACCCCTGGTTACCGGCGACTTGACCGATCGACAAGCTCTCGGTTTCGCGTGGATTGCGGGTATCGCGTCAGTGGCCTGGCTTGGGCTCGTCGTGAACTGGCTCGCCGCCGCACTCTCGCTCGGCGCAATTCTGTTCTACGTGCTCGTCTACACCATGCTGCTCAAGCGCAGGACACCGCAGAACATCATCTGGGGTGGAGCTGCCGGGTGCATGCCGGTGCTGATCGGCTGGGCGGCGGTCACGGGCTCGCTCAGTTGGACGCCAGCGGTGCTGTTCGGGATCGTGTTCTTGTGGACTCCGGCCCACTATTGGCCGCTATCCATGAAATACCGCTCTGACTACCAGTCCGTCGGAGTGCCGATGCTCGCAGTTGTGCGCGGTCGGAGCGTCGTCGGTTTGCAGGTCGTGCTGTATGCCTGGGCTACCATCGCGTGCTCGC
>CAZCOC010000022.1:2507-12104 GCA_964500075.1 uncultured Salinibacterium sp. | reverse complement strand
AGGCGGAGATTAACTACCGCTTCGACACGATGGTGCACGCGGCCGATGACATCCTAAAGTTCAAGTACATCGTCAAGAACACGGCGCTCGAGTGGGGCAAGGTTGCAACCTTCATGCCGAAGCCGCTGTTCGGCGATAACGGTTCCGGCATGCACACCCACCAGTCACTCTGGAGCGGCGGCCAGCCGTTGTTCTACGACGAGAAGGGGTACGGCGGGCTCAGCGATATCGCGCGCTGGTACATTGGCGGACTGCTCAAGCACGCGCCAGCAGTGCTCGCGTTCACGAACCCGACGTTGAACTCGTACCGTCGCCTCGTGCCCGGTTTCGAAGCGCCGGTCAACCTCGTCTACTCTGCAGGCAACCGCTCGGCCTCGATTCGCATTCCGATCACAGGGACGAACCCGAAAGCCAAGCGGATTGAGTTCCGTGCGCCGGATGCCTCCGGTAACCCGTACCTCGCATTCGCGGCCCAGCTTATGGCTGGCCTCGATGGCATCAAGAACAAGATTGAGCCCCACGAGCCGGTCGACAAGGACCTGTACGAGCTGCCGCCAGAAGAGGCCAAGCTCATCCCGCAGGTTCCCGGTTCGCTCGCCGAAGTGCTCATCGCGCTCGAGGCCGACCACGAGTTCCTGCTCGAGGGCAACGTCTTCACCAAGGATCTGATCGAAACCTGGATCGCGTACAAGCGCGAGAAGGAAATCATCCCTTCGTCGCAGCGTCCGCACCCGTTCGAGTACGAGCTGTACTTCTCGGTGTAACCGGAGCTCTTCAGCGACGGCCGTGCCCCATCGGGGTGCGGCCGTCGCTTGTTGCGGCGAGGTGCCGGCCGGCCGTTCGCCACCGCGGTCGCGGAGGATGACATGCCGTCGCGGGGAGCTGGACCCTAGCTCGCCGTAGCCGGCGGGTAGGCCGAGGCACTCGTGGAACTGCGGGAGAGAGGTGCAGGCATCTCGGTCATCCAGTCCGCCTTGGGGCTCGGCCATCAGCGCCCCTGCGGCGAACCTCTCGTCACGGCAGAGCGTGTCCATCGCGGGCGATCTCGCGATACCCTCAGGGCTTACCTCCGACGAGGTCCCCATCCCTCGTGCCGGTGCGCTCGCCGGGCTGAGCGCGCCAACAGTGCGGGCGGCGGTCAGCCGAGCAGTGCCTGCACTGCCACGGTAAGCAATGGCGCTGCGATGAGGGCGGGCAGCATATCGGCAACGGCCACGGCGCGCAGGTTAAGCAGGCGCAGTCCGACGCCGAGCAGGAGCACACCGCCGGTCGCGGTCAACGCCGCAATCGCCGCGCCCGACATGACCGTGCCCAAGAAGAAGGCGAGAACCGTCAGCAATCCCTGCCAGATACCGACGGGAATGGCCGAGAACGCGACGCCCCAGCCGAGCGACGCGGCGAAGGCGATCGAGGCAAAGCCGTCAAGTGTCGACTTGAGCGCGAGTTGGTCGATGCCCTGACCGGTGCCGTCTTGGAATGCTCCGAGAATGGCGAGGGGGCCGATCGCGAACACGAGCGACGCGTCGACGAAGCCGTTGATGAACTTCTCGCGGGCGGTGATGGCAAGCGGAGCGTCCACGAGGCCGTCCGCGGCCGGCGAGGCAGTTATGGTCGCGGCGGTTGTTGCGGGGCCAGATGCTGCGCCACGGTCGCGCCGCGTGAGCCGGTCTTGAAGCCAGCCACCGAAGCGCTCGAGCCGCGACTCGATGCCGGCGAGCGACCCGACAATACTTCCGATCAGCAGCGCCCCGATCACTACGAGAAAGGTGCCGCCCACGCCGACGGCGCCCACGAAGTCAGCGTCAGTGAGCGACATCAGGTTCAGGCCGCCCAACACGATCGTGATCAGCCCGAGCGCGTCGGTGACAACCCGGTTTGTGCGCTCGGGCAGACGCCTGCCGATGAGCACGCCAATGGCGGTGCCGACAACGATGGTGGTGATGTTGAGCAGGGTGCCGAGTCCGATCATCAACCAAGGGTAATCCGCCCAGGGCGCTCGCTCTGACCCGGGTGCTCGCTCAGCTGTCAAGGGTGTTTCTGCGCACATAATGTCGTGCCCGGAACCACAAATAGCCCCTGTCCCACCGGCACGGGCAGCGTTCCATGGCCGCTCAGCGACGCGCTCCCAATCGTCCAGATTCTCGTCGGATGGCACAGAGACCGCTTCATTCACCACAATCGACGTGGCCCTGCCGGTTCTCGAGTCACGGTGTGTCTGGTTGGGGTTTTTCTGGTGTCAGCCCGCGTGGTCGACGGACCACTGCGTCGTCGAGCTGCTCCAGTTCGAGGGGTGTAGGTCGTCGATCGAGCGGTGGATACGTTCGGCGCTGAACCCTTGCACCCAGCCGACGGTTACGGCCTCGACTTGGTCGACGTTCCGCGATGGCGCCTCCTGGTAAATCAGTTCCGGCTTGTAAGGCTGGATGTGGGATTCAAAAGGACCGCAGGTACGTGTACTCAGCCAAGCAGAGCTGGTGCACCCGCATTCTGGCGATAAGCCGGTCGACACGGTCTGCCGGTCGACACGGTCTGCTGGTCTTCTCTCTCGAAGCTCCGCATCGACGGGTCGCTGTGGTCGGCTACGGAGAACACCAGCGACCCCCAACTCCGGCATGAGCCGGTCCACTGTGCAGCGGGCAAAGTCGTGCCCTTCGCGCCGCAACCGCGGCCAGAGTTTGCGTGCGCTGAAGGTTGTCGCCCTCGGGCGTCGTAGTAGGTCGGTGGGGCGATCGTGCACCCCTCCCCGATCAGCACGATACTGATTGACTCGACACCCCCATCGACACGCCCATCGAAGCCCACTACCGGTGCGCTACTTGCGCAGGTTGATAAACGTCACCAACTCAGGTGTGGGCGGTCGAGTTTGGCCGCGAAGAAAGTCAAAGCCGACTTCAAAATTTTGTTCGCCCGCCGCCACCCGGCGTTCTCCCCCGTCAGTTCCTCGATCTCCGGCGGCGCGTCGGTGTTCACCCCCCAATCGGTCGCCGACGTCGACCTGCAGCCTGCGAATCCCAGCGCGTATGGTTTTCCGCAGAGCCGATCCCGAGCATCCCAGAGACCGCGATTATTGCCGCACCCTCAATTGGATAATCGTCCCGAACCTCGGCGACCATCTGCACCGCGCGCTACGACCGAAAACATCGGGCTACCACGCCAGTGATCCCCCACGGGCACCGACCTATCGCATTGGACCGCAGAAGACGTCGAGGTGGTCGCTCACGCGCTCAACACCTGGCCCCGCAAAACACCCGGTTGGAAGACTCCTGCCGAAGCGTTCAACGAGCATCTCTGTTGCTCCAACAAGGCCGTGTTGCATGCACCGGTTGAACTAGGTCAATTTCGATCGAACGTGTCCACGCCGCTGCTGACTGCCCAACAGCTGCGCAGATCGACGCCCGGTTAGAGCCGCCAGCCGGCTACTCGGGGCCATCGGACCGTTCTTCGCGCTACTGCAGAAGAGCGTGCTGAACCGGCAGCGGTGGGCCACCTGAGCCGAACTGCGGACAGCAATCTTGCGCTGGATCGAGACCAAATATCATCGGCAACCGGGGGAAGAAAGCACCGGGACGACGCACCCATTGAGAACTCGAGAAATGGCACTCCCAGCAAGCCGCCTAACCCCAAAGAAAGCGAGTCAACAGACTTGGGGGTGATTAATCCGCCCCGTTTTGGGGGTTCAGGGGCACCGGCCCATCGGCGCATGACACCCAATTTTGGCGGGTTGGGGCGTAAAGTACTAGAACCCGAAGCTGAGCGCACCCAATCTCAGCTTAAGCAAGGAATGTTCCTATGAAACCCACAAGGTTCGTTACAGCACTGGCTGGCGTTGTCGCGTTCGCGTTGATGGCGGGGTCAGGGGTGTCAGGCGCGTTAGGGGCGGGCCTAGCACCGGTGCCAACGGCGACGCAGATCAATGGCGTGGTCTGGGTGGACGCGAACGCGGATGGCGTGAACGACGCGTCCGAGCCTGGGTTGGCTGGTGCGTCGGTGACGTTGTTCAACGCGGCGAGCACGCAGGTCGGTGTTGCGTTTGTGACGCCGGCGTCTGGTGTGTATTCGTTCACGGGGCTTGCGCCGGGGGACGGGCCGTTCCGGGTGCAGGTGTCGTTGCCGAACCCGTATCTGATCACCACCGGTGGCGCCAGCAATGACGTGACCGTGGTTACTCCTGCGGTGGGCGAGGCCACGGGGGTGGCTGCCGGCACTCAGATCGATGCTGCGGCCAAACCGGCGTGGGTGGCGACATTGGGTCGGGTTGGTGCACCTGGATATTTCTCGGGGACAGGCCCGTTCGATGTGGGTTGCCCGCAAGCAGGTAGGGATTGCTCCTCCACCGATTTGGTTGTGCGTTCGCAAGACTCGCTCACGTTCAACTGGTCGGCCTCGTTCTCGAACACTGCATCGGGCACGTGGCCCGCCAACTTGGCTGATGGTGTGTTCGAGCAAACGTTGGTGCCGTCGGCGTTGGCCAACATTGGCGCGATTGCCTTGCCGGCTGAGTGCAACGGGGCGGCGCCGCCGTCAAGCCGCGTCACTTTCAATGCCGACCGGTCGGTCACGATTGTGTGCAACCTGGGTGTGTTCACCACGGGTAGCGCGAGGTTGTTGCAGATCATCGTGCCGGTGACGGGTGCCAACAACTCGACGGTCACGTCGACGGCTCGTACGTACGGCACGGGGGTGGAGGCCAATGGTGGCAACGCCACTGCGCCGCCGACCACCATCTTGACCGCGATCCCTTCGCCGACGGTTATCGATCCGTTCACGATCACTGCCGGTTTTGCGTTTGACTCCGTGGCGGCGATTCGCGCAGGGTCGACGGCGGGCGCGACGTACATCGATCTCGATGGTAATGCTGCGACCCCGAATGTGCGTGGCACGGTCTTCAACGCGGAGGTGGGCATCTTTTCGCGTCGTAAGGGTCAGGAACCGATTCAGGGCCCGGTGGTGGTCGGGTTCGATCTGTTTGCCACCACCGGCGGGCAGACCGCCCCGTTCACGGGTACACCGATCAGCTGGTATCCGCTGTACAACCGATGCATCTTGGGTGCCAACGAGCCGAACAACCAAGCAATGCCGGCACACTCGGGCACTGTGGGCCCATCGACGGTTTCGGGCCGTAACCAGACGTGTACACCAACGCGGATCAACCCGGCCGATGCCACCTCCGGGTTGAACTTGACGATCAATGGCATCACCATCGACGGCCCGTTCCCCACCCAGAGCTCGGGTTCAGGTTTCTTCCCGGCGTTTCCGCTGCCGGCCGACATCTTCTTTGTCGGCACCTACATCATCCCGATCTTTGTGCCGTACTCCGAGCTTGATCGCCTTGATGGTGTGCCAGGTAACGGTCTTGTCGGCCCGAACAGTTACCTCGATGTGCGGGTCACCAACTTCGATCCGGTGAGCGTCACGGGCACCACCAACAACGACGGCGCCGGTACGAAGGAACCGGGCTACTGCTCGTCGACGGTCAATCCGTACAGCGTTGCCGATGTGACGAGTGCAAGTCACTGCCAGGATGCGATCCCGTTCGTCGGCCAGCAAGATTTCCCCGGCCTGTCGCGCAACTACGACAACATCTTCGTCAACCCGATCCCCGCACGGGCGACGACGAACTTCCAGGCCGGCAAGGTGATTGTGGGTGCGACCACCGGTGCCGCCGTGGTGGGGCCGAATGCTGTGTACACCGTCAGCCAGACTCACATCATTCAGAGCGAGTTCGGGTTTCGTGACATGCGCCAGTGCGATGTGTTCGACAACCAAACGCAAAGGCTGAGCGGCCTCGCCAACATGAACACCGCCAACGGTTTAGGGGTACCGAACAAGGATTTCGGCAACGCGAACTCGGATTACACCATTCGTTACGGACACTTTGACTTCGCGATCAACCAGATGACCGGCCCGATCATGCCGAACGGTCGGTTTCCCGGTGCTTGGGACGCGATGCGACTGGTGAAGAACTCGTGTGCGAACACGCCACCACTGGGGGGTTGGCACACGGATCCAACGCAGGTTCCTGGCGGTATCGATGCGGTGAATGCGGTGTTCGTCACTCGCACCGACCCGAACAAGCTCTACGTCAGCGATGGTGGCTTCGCGGGAGCAGCCACGACCGATGTCCGCTTCAACTTGCAGGCACGGTCCACGTTCAACGGGGGCCTGTATGCAGGCCAGATCATCCCTACCGGCACGGTGTTGGCTGACATGGCCTACTTCCAAACGACACGGGAAGATGGCGCTGTCATTCCGCTCAACAGCCAATGGGGGCCTTCCAATCCGGGAAGCACGAGCGAAATCAACCAAGACCCCGGAGGTCTGGGCGGCCGGGTGACGATGGGGCGTGCGGTTGCGAGCGTCTTTATTCGTACGGTGACGATCGATGGTGTCGGTACTGCCCCTGCGGCGGTCAATGTGGATGGTTCGGGTTCGTTGGGTTTGCCGGTGGTGTGGGAAGTCTTGCCGTCTCTGAACTCGCTGACGGGTCAGGTGGAAACCATTCCGCCGGTGGATATGGCCTTCGATATTCCCGCCGGGTTGACGTACGATCCGTCTTGTTCGGCACAGTTGGGTGGCATTGCCCCCTCGCGAGTGTTCATCAACTTCCCATCGGCAGGCCGCACCCGTGTGGCGTGGGACTTGCCAGCATTGGTCTCGGGGCAGCCGGCGTTGACCGATTATCGGGTGTGTACCCAGTCGAGTGCGTTGGCGGCGTCAGGGTCGACGTATACCTCGCAGGCCTATGTGGAGGCATTCCAATACACCCTGAGCAACACCTCGGACGCGCATTTGGTGCAGTTGTTCTCCTCCGCGCAGTTGGAGATCGTGAAGACGGTCGACGCGACCTTGGCGGTGCCGAACTCCGTTCAGGTGTACACGTTGGGTGCGCGAAACCGATCTGCTACGTTCACGTTCTCCGATGTGCAGTTCATTGATGTGTTGCCCTACATCGGCGATGGCACCAACAATGTGGGTGCCGATCGTGATCCGGTCTCGGATTATGGGGGAACGGTTGGGTTGGCATCGGTACCGACCGCGACCTACCCGAATACGGCAGGTTCTCCGACGGCGCCGGTGACGTACGCCTATACGGCGGATCCGCCGGCAACGGTGTCGCAGAACCCAAATATCGTGACCAACACATGGTGTTCCTACAACGGGGTGTCGTTCACGGTGGTCACGGGTGCCGGCGTGTGTCCGACATCGTTGGCTACGGTGACAGCGTTCCGCACGATGTTGAACGCGCCCTTGGCGGTATCGAGCAGCACCTCCTCGACGATGGTAGTACAGGTGCGGGTTAACGCCAGTGGCAACCGTGCTGGTGACGTGTATGCCAACCGGTTCGTTGCCAGCAGTTCCGATTTGACGATTCCGATCACGGGCGCGTTGGTGGCGTTGTTCTCCAATCAGACCACGGTGCGGGTAGTGCAGTTCGCGGTCGGCGATCTCGTGTTCCGGGATGTCAATCAAGACGGCCGCTACACGGCGGGCACCGATTCGTTCGTACCCGATGGTGTGCGGGTCGAGCTGTGGAGCCCGGGTGCCGACGCCGTCGTAGGCGGTGTCGACGATGTGTTGTTGGATTTCACCACCACGGTGGCTGGCAAGTACGTGTTCCGCGAACTGAACCCGGGCAGGGTGTATGTTCGCATCCCGAGCTCGCAGTTCGCTGTCGGCGGGTTGTTGAACGATTGGTTGCCGACGTCCCCGCAGGGGTTGGAAGACCAGAACCAGGGTGTGTCGCAGGATGGTGTGGTCGGTCCCGGTGGTTTGGCTACCAGTGGTGTGGTCTCGCGGGTGCATACGTTGGCGTACACGACGTCTGGTTTGTTCCTGCTTGGTCAGGAACCGAGGCTGGACAACACGTTCTCGCTCCCGTTCGGGGTGGTCGGTGACGATTTCACGAACGTGACAATCGATATTGGTTTGCTGGCGGCGCCGAGCATTTCGTTGGTCAAGGAGGTCTGTGACCCGGGCGCCGGGTCGTGTGACCCGGCTGCAGCGTTGGGTGCTGACGGGTGGAACGATGTGTCGTATGCGGCTGCGTTCTTGGAGAACATCACCTGGCGGTTGACGGCCACCAACACCGGCGGCCAAACATTGACCAATCTTGTGGTCACCGATCCGTCGGTTGCTGCGTGCGCGACACCGACCGCATTCATACCACCGGCTTCGTTGGCCCCGGGTGCCAGTTTCAGTTACACCTGCCAAACCTTGGGGGTGGTGATTGGGTTTACGAACACGGCAACGGTGGAGGGTACCAACCCGAACAATGTTGTGGTCACCGATGATGATCCGGCGACGGTGACGCTGCCGGACGCGAACGCGGGTATCCAAATCGTCAAGTATGTGATCGACGAACTGAACGGCCCGGATGGTGCAGATGCCAACACGGCCCCTGGTATTTATGTGCCGGTTGATGACATCGTCACCTGGCGGTATGTGGTGACGATCCCTGCGGGCAACAACGTGCCGATGCGCAACGTCAGCGTGGTCGACGACGGTGGTGATCCGAACTCGGACTTCAACCCGAGGTATGTGTCGGGTGACATCAACTCGAACGACATTCTCGAGGTTGGTGAAACGTGGCTGTACGAGTCGCCGGTGCCCGCAGCTCTGGTGGTGACGCCAGGCCAATACACCAACGTTGCGACGGTCGAGGGCACTGCGGTGTCGCAGCTGGTGGCGCTCGTGTTGGTTGATACTGACCCGGCCAACCATTTCGGCGCCGACCCGCAGATCGGGTTGGTCAAGTCGACCAATGGTGAGGACGCCAACCTTCCGCCTGGGCCGTTGGTCACCGTGGGCGCCGCGGTCACGTGGACATTCGCGGTCACCAACGAGGGCAACGTGGCTTTGTCGGACGTAACAGTCACCGACGATCGGGTTAGTGCGTCGGCGATCAATTGTGGTGGTGGCACCAACGTCATCAGATTGCTGCTGCCGGACCAGAAGGTCACCTGCACCGCCACAGGTGTCGCGACGTTGGGCTTCTACGCCAACATCGGCACAGTTGTGGGCACCCCGACTGATAGCAACGGTGTGCGGTTGCGCGACACTGACGATGTGGCATTCCCGACTGTCACTGCTACCGACCCGTCGCACTATTTTGGTGTGCCGCCGATCCTCGCCTTCACCGGCATGTCGCTCAACACCTTGGCGGTGGGGCTCGGCGCACTGGCGTTGCTGGTGCTCGGGCTGATCGCGGTGGCTGTCGCGCGGCGACGACGCCCGCTCGAGGCTGAATAGCCTGCAACACGCGTGCTGTTGCCAGCGCGGCCCAGGCCGCGCTGGCAACACCACGATTTAGGCCCCGTTGCTCGTTCTGGAGACCGAATTCGACTGAATTGTTGTGCTGCCCTGGTTGGCGAGCATCGTGGTGTTGAGTCAGCCAGGCGTGTCTGGAGGGTGTTGTGCTGGTGTCAGCCGGTCTACGTCGACTTGACAGGCAGCTAGCTGGTCCAGCGTGAAGACGACCCACAAACCGCCGATCAGGAGACCGTTGAGCAAACCGCTCGCGAAACCTCACGATGCCATCACTCCTTGAGCGCCGGCACGGCGGGCCCATCGCCAGCGCGACCAGATCGCGGCCAGCGC
>CAZCOC010000022.1:0-2407 GCA_964500075.1 uncultured Salinibacterium sp. | reverse complement strand
CAAAGCGATCAGCCCGTGGTCGCAGGCCCGCGCCGGGCGCCGTAGAAACGCTTCTCGAAGACCTGGCGGGCGAGCCGGGTGGTACGCAGGTAGTCCTCCTCAAACACGCTCGCGGATCCCGGCGGGTACTCCAGAAGCCGTGCGACGCCCTCAAGCGACCGGCGCTCGGTGGGCAACACGTCGGACGTGCGGGAGGTCCAGAGGGTCATCGCCGAGCGAGCTCGCGATGCGAGCATCCACGCGTTGTGAAGTCGGGCTGCGTCGGCAGTAGCCACCAGCCCGGCGTTCTCGGCTGCCGAGAGCGCGCTCAGGGTCGACGTCGTCCGCAAGCCATCAACGCGTGCGCCGTGCTCCAGCTGCAGCAGCTGCACGAACCATTCGACATCGCTCAGCGAGCCGCGCCCGAGCTTGAGATGGCGGGCCGGATCGGCGGCCTGCGGCAGACGTTCCGCCTCCACCCGCGCCTTGATGCGCTTGATCTCGCGGATGTCGTTCTGGGCGATCGTCTCCGGGTAGCGCACATCATTGACGAGCTCCTCCCACGCGGCGAGCACGTTCCGATCCCCCACGACGGGACGCGCTCGCAGCAGAGCCTGCGCCTCCCACGTCAACGACCAGCGCTCGTAGTAGGCACGATAGCTCTCGAGCGACCGCACAATGGCACCGTTGCGGCCCTCCGGGCGCAGACCGAGGTCGAGGTCGAGCGGCACCCGAAGGTCTTCAGTGAGGCGACTGAGGGTGTGCACAATGGTCTCGGCGCGCTGCTGTGCTTGCTCATCCGATGCCCCTGCCGCACGATACACGTACATCACGTCGGTATCCGAGCCGAAGCCGAGCTCCGCTCCGCCGTAGCGTCCCATCGCGATGATACCGAATTCGATCCCGTCGCCGTATCGGTGAGCGAGAGACAGGACGCCGCTAAGAATCGTCGTCGAGATGTCGGAGAGTCCCTTGCCGAGTTCCTCGATGGTGACCACCCCGAGGATCGAACCTAGGGCCAGCCGCAGAATCTCTCGCCGTCGAGCGGTGCGCAGCGCAAGAGCGGCGGCTTCGTCGTCCCCTTCGTGTCTGGCCACGGTCGCCGCGGATTCCTCGAGCAGCACCGCGAAGGGCCGTGGGCGTAGCTCGTCTTCGTTTTCGAGCCACGCAGCCGCTTCCGGGATGCGTTCGAATAGGGCGCCAACGAACCGGGAGCCGGACAGCACCTCGGTGAGTCGTTGGGCGGCGGCGCTGGAATCGCGCAGCATGCGCAGAAACCAGTACGCCTCGCCGAGGTCTTCACTGAGGCGGCGGAAGGCAAGTAGCCCATAGTCGGGATCAGCACCCTCCGCGAACCATTGCAGCAACACGGGCAGGAGGTTTCGTTGGATCGTGGCGCGCCGAGAGACACCGCCGGTGAGGGCGGCGATGTGGTTGAGGGTGCCGCGCGCATCCCGAAATCCGATGGCGGCGAGTCGGGCCTCTGCCTGCTCGCTGGAGAGCTGCAGACCGTTCTCGGGCAGTGCAGCAACGGCCGACAGCAGCGGCCGGTAGAACAGCCGCTCGTGGAGGGTGCGCACTTGCTGCTTGGTGCGTTGCCATCGTGCCGTGAGGTCGTCGGCTGTGGTTGCAAGGCCACTGGCGCGAGCGAGGATGCGGAGGGTGTCGGAGTCTCTCGGCATCAGGTGGGTGCGGCGCAGTCGGGACAACTGCAGCCGGTGTTCGAGCAGCCGAAGGAGCCGGTAGTCGCCCGAGAACTCCGCCGCCTCGACGCGACCGATGTAGCCGTGCTCGGCGAGGGCGATGAGGGCGGGCAGGGTTGCCGTCTGGCGCACTCTGGGGTCAGTCTGCCCGTGCACGAGTTGCAGCAGCTGGATCGTGAACTCGACGTCGCGTAGGCCCCCGGGCCCGAGTTTGAGTTGCACGTCGAGCTCTCCCGGCGGGATGTTCTCGGTGACACGTTCGCGCATGCGCTGCACGGACTCGACGAAGTTCTCGCGCGAGGCGCTCGACCACACTTTCGGGGCGAGAGCATCGACGTACCGCTGCCCTAGCTCGAGGTCGCCCGCCAGCGGTCGAGCCTTCAATAGCGCCTGAAACTCCCAACTCTTCGCCCAGCGGTCGTAATAGGCGAGGTGCGACTCGAGGGTGCGAACGAGCGCGCCGTCTTTGCCTTCCGGGCGCAGGTTGGCGTCGACCTCCCACAGGCCCGGTTCGACTCCGAGGTCATGGATCGCCCGCATCGTCAGCATCGCCAGTTGGGTGGCAATGGTCACGGCTCGGTCGTCGGGGAGTGACGGGTTCCCGGGCGCGGCAACGAAGATGACGTCGACGTCGCTCACGTAGTTGAGCTCGCGCGCGCCCGCCTTGCCCATTCCGATGATGGCCAAACGGGTGGCAGCGACCTCGGCGGCGGGAAATTTAACGT
>CAZCOC010000021.1:0-12819 GCA_964500075.1 uncultured Salinibacterium sp. | reverse complement strand
GCTCAGGCTCGGGCTCGGGCTCGGGCTCCGGCTGCGGCTCCGGCTGCGGCTCGGGCTCGGGCTCGGCTGCGAGCGCGCGGTCATTCGACAAGTCAGTCAACGCATCGCTCGGCGGGGGAAGCTCCAGCGGCGACGACACCAGCGGGGCGCCGGCAATTCTCGGCAACGTGAGCCGGAAGCATGAGCCAGCACCAGGCTCGGACCAGACCTCGAGCCAGCCACCGTGCAACGCCGCATCTTCGAGTGAGATCGCGAGGCCGAGGCCGGTTCCTCCGGTCGAGCGTTGTCTGGATGGATCAGCGCGCCAGAACCGGTCGAAGACGCGCTCCATAGCCTCAGGAGTCATGCCAATCCCGTAGTCGCGCACCGCAATTGCGACCGCCAACTGATCGCTGTCGACGTAAACGACGATCGGCTTGCCTTCTCCGTGGTCGATCGCGTTGCCGAGCAGGTTCTGCAGGATGCGCCGAATGCGCCTGGCGTCCACTTCGGCTTCGAAGTAGCCGCCGGGAGCAAGTAGCCGCAGATCCGATCCGGCCGCCTCACTCAGGGTGGCGACACTGTCGATCGCATCCTCGACCAACCGCACGAGATTGGTCGGCTCGGTGTCCATATCGACAGCACCCGCGTCGTAGCGACTCATTTCCAGCAGGTCAGCGAGCAGCAGCTCGAAACGCTTCACCTGTGCGTGCAGCAGCTCGGCAGTTCGAGCCGTTGGCGGCGGAAAACTCTCGCGCTGGTCGTAGAGCACGTCGCCGGCCATTCGAATCGTGGTGAGTGGTGTACGCAGCTCGTGCGAAACATCCGAAACAAATCGTTGCTGCACTTGCGAAAGGGTCGCGAGCTTGGTGATCTGATTCTGCAGGGAGTTCGCCATGCCGTTGAACGACCTGGCAAGGGTTGCAATGACGTCGTCACCGTTGACCGGAATACGCGCCTGCAACTCGCCGGCCGCAAAGCGCTCGCTCGTTGCGGCCGCAACCTGAATCGGTCCGACGACGAGGCGCACGACAATGAAGGTCACGGCGCCGATGAGCACGATCAGAGCCAAGCCGCCGATCACGAGCGTTTGCTGCACGAAGTCGAGGGTCTGTTGCGCGTCGCGAATATCGTAGATCAGGTACAGCTCATATTGCGCGCCGCGGACGTCGAGAGTCGAGCCGACCACGACTCCCGGCTGAACGCCTTCATCACTGATGAGCGAAACCGACTGGGAGAAGGTGCGCGGTTCGCTCGATTCTGAAACCTGCTGCCGCAACTCGGGCGAGATCACCGCATCGGTGTCGAGGTCTTCTGATTGGATATCCACCGGCACCCTCGGCCCCTCCTGACCGGGTGTTCGCAAAATTGCGAACTGAGTTGGCCCAGTGCTCACCGCGGCGTTCACGATCGTTCTGCCAGCGAGGAGAGTCGTGGCCTCGAGTTCTTCGCCTGCCAGCTGTTCAGCAGCATTGTCGAACACACTTTGCCCGCTGATGGTGGCGTTCGCGGACGTCGCGACGAGTTGCGCGCGCCGTGACTCGAACAGATTTGTTCCGACACTGAACGACATGTAGGCACCGATCACGAGCACGGCGATCGTCGACAGGGTTACGGCAAAGGTCACGGTTCGCAGTTGCAGCGAGGTGCGCCACAGCCGCACCGAGCGATCGAGCCACGCGCGCCAGTCGAAATCGCGCATCGAGCTAGCTGGATGAACCCGCGCGGTAGCCGACGCCACGCACGGTCATCACAATGCGAGGGTTGTCCGGATCCTGTTCGACCTTGGCCCGCAGTCGCTGCACGTGAACGTTGACGAGTCTCGTGTCTGCCTTGTAGTGGTAGCCCCACACCTGCTCAAGCAACATCTCACGAGTGAACACCTGTTGCGGCTTGAGCGCGAGGGCAAGCAGCAGCTCGAACTCGAGCGGGGTCAGGTTGATGCGGGTCTCCCCGCGGCGAACCTCGTGCCCGGCAACATCCAGCACCAGATCACCGATCTGTAGCGTGTCGGTTGCGGTCTGCGGTGTCGGTCGTAATCTGGTGCGGATGCGCGCCACAAGTTCCTTGGGATCGAACGGTTTGACGATGTAATCGTCGGCTCCGCTCTCAAGCCCGCGCACAACATCCGTCGTATCGCTCTTGGCGGTAAGCATGATCACCGGCACCCCGGATTCCTCACGAATACGTGCACAGACATCAATACCGTCGATTCCAGGCAGCATCAGGTCGAGCAGAATGAGCGCCGGTTTGGATGCCCGGAACGCCTCGACTGCGCCGGTTCCGTCCTTACAGAAGAACGGTTCGAAGCCCTCGGACCGCAACACGATGCCAATCATTTCTGCAATCGCGGTGTCGTCATCGACAACGAGAATTCGCGCGTTCACTGACCCTCGCAAACTGATCTGCTCTGGCATCGACCTGACGCTTCAAGCTTTGGCATAACAGTAGCCGAGTGTGAAAGCATAACCGTGAGGAGCGGTGCGTGACCGCGCAAACGAAGGGCACAGCGTGACCGACAACACTCCGTGGCAGTCGCCGTCTGGAGGAGGCGCTGCGGGGCCTCCATCGCCGTACGGCGCGCCCGGCAAGAGCTCGATCCCGCCACCCGCTTCACCCGCTGGCGGCACGGGAGCGGGAGCAGGCACGGGAGCAGGAGCAGGCACGGGAGCAGGCTGGACGCCGCCGCCCAAGCCGGGCCTTGTTCCGCTGCGCCCGCTCGCGTTCGCGACCGTCCTTGCCGCAGCGTTCCAGGTGATGCGCCGCAACCCCGGCCCAACCTTCGGCTTCGCCCTGATCATTACCGGGGTGATTGTGCTCCTCAGTGGGGTTGTGATCGGGCTCGTGACTGTATTCGCCTTCAGTCGCACGTTCAACGCAGCCCCTGAAGACATCGACACCATCACCGCCGGCTCGGTGGCGCTGGTGATTCTTGCCGCCATCGTGCCTGTCGTGCTCAGCATCGTGGTTTCAAGCATTCTGCAAGGCATCGTCTCGCTCGAGGTTGCCAGGGCGACCCTCGGTGAGAAGCTCAAGCTCAGCGGGCTCTGGCGCAGCGCACGCGGGCGCATCGGTGCACTCATCGGCTGGTCGATGCTTGTGACCGCCGTCGTGCTCATCGCGTTCCTGATCGTTGCGGGACTGATCGGGGCCTTGGTGGCGCTCGGCGGCCCGGCTGGTATTGCGATCGGGGTCATTCTCGGATTACTCGCGGGACTCGCTGCGACCGCCGGATTCATCTGGCTCGGCACCAAACTCGCCCTCGTGCCGAGTGTGCTCATGCTCGAACGGACCCGGCTCGCTGACGCGGTTCGACGGTCGTGGAGCTTGACAAACGGCTTTTTCTGGAAGACCTTCGGCATCATCGTGCTCGTGAGCGTGATCGTGCAGACGGTGGCATCCGTCATTAGTTTTCCGCTCAATTTGATCGCTGGCTTCGGGAGTGCACTGATCGACCCGAGTGGTTCGAGCGAAGGCTTTTTGGTGATCTCGATCATCGTGTTGGTTCTCAGCGTCGTGATCTCAGTCGTGTTCGGCGCTATCGCGCTGGTCGCGCAATCCGCAACACCGGCACTGCTCTACATCGACATTCGGATGCGCAAGGAAGGACTTGACCTCGAGCTGTTGCGGTTCGTCGAGGCGCGGCAGACCGGCAACAGGAGTGTCATCGACCCGTACCTCGTCACCTCGACGCGCGCGATACAGCCGCAGAGCGCTTCGACACCCGCCGCAGCGGACCAGCAGACACCCTGGTCATGAGCGGCGGGATCGTCGGGAGCGCGGTGCTTCTCGTGAGCAGCGTGGCGGTGCCTCTCGCCCCCGATCCCCCGGAGGCGACGAACTGGTTGCTCGAAGAACTCGCCGGCCCTGAGTATCAGGCTGCCCAGCCGACGCTCGTCGACCGAATCGCAAGCGCCATCGCCGACTGGTTCGCATCCCTTGAGATCGGCGGCGGCGACGGACCGCCGACCCTCGGCCTCATCGTGGTCGGAGTCCTCGTCACGATCGGGCTCATCGTCGCCTTCATCATCTTCGGAATTCCGCGACTCAATCGGCGAAGCGCGGCCGGCGGTGATCTGTTCGGCGAGAACGACACGCGAACCGCAGAGCGCATGCGGGCGGATGCCGCGGCCGCAGCCGCACGCGGCGACTACTCGACGGCGATCGCCGAGTGCTACCGGTCCATCGCTCGCGGACTGGCCGAGCGCACGATCGTCACCGTGTTGCCGGGAACCACCGCGAGCGGTGTGGCGCAGGCAGCCGCGGCAGTCTTTCCTGAGTTGCGCGCTCGACTCGTGGGCGCGGCATCCGACTTCGATGGAGTTCGCTACCTCGGTCGAGACGGTACCGGTGAACAGTATGAGTCGATGGCGGCGCTCGGGGCTGCCGTTCGGCAGTCGCGCCCGGCAGAACTGCTCCACGTTGAGTGAGCGCCCGGTGAGTCACGCTTGAGCATCAACGAGGCCGGAATCAACGAGCAGACCGTCATCACGCCAACGGTTCGGCGGGCGCTTCGACGCTCGCTGTTCTGGATCGGAGCTGGGGTAGCGGCACTCCTGTTCGCGGTTCTCTCGCTCGGCATCGCTGGAACGGCGGTCGACGGGCCACGCCTCTCGCCCGAGAACCCTGCTCCCACCGGCGCAAAGGCGCTCGCCGAAGTGCTGCGCCGGCAGGGTGTCGAGGTGGTCTCGACCGCGAGCCTCGCCGAGACACGAGCTGCGATCAGCACGCCGAGCGAAACCACCCTGTTTTTGGTCGACGCTGATGGCTACCTCGACGACGCGCAGTTGCTTGAGGCGACTGGCCTCGCGAACCGGGTCATCATCGCCGATCCTGGGTTTCTGCAACTGCGGGTGCTTGCGCCCGGCGTCAACCAAGCTGGCGAGGCCGCCGGCTCGATCGAGAAGAGCTGCACGCTGCCCGAGCTTCGGCGGGTGCAGACCATTTCGGGTGAGACTCGGGTTTACCGCGGCAGCGCAGACGAGCCGGCGGCCCAGTGCTTCGGCGATGAGGAGTCCGGCTACTCGCTCATTCAGCTTGGGACGGCCGGGCAGAGTCTGACCATTCTTGGCGCGACCGGTGCGCTCACCAACGGGGCGATCATCAACGACGACAACGCGGCTTTCGCACTGACCGTACTCGGCCCGGAACCGAGACTCGTCTGGTACCTGCCGAGCCTTGACGACGTTCCAGACGGCGACGGCAACGCGTTTGCAGACCTCACCCCCGGCTGGGTCACGCCGGTCATGCTGCTGCTGCTCGTGACCTTCATCGCCGCTGCCGTCTGGCGGGGGCGTCGCTTCGGACCGTTGGTGATCGAGAACCTGCCGGTCACGGTTCGCTCCAGCGAAACGATGCAGGGCCGCGCGAGGCTCTACGAGCGCTCCTCTGCGAGGCTCAGGGCACTCGATGCGCTGCGGGTCGGCACGATTCGGCGACTCGGGGTGCTGTGCGGGCTGCCGAGCATCGCGAGTGTCGACGAGATCGTGCTTGCCGTGGCATCCGTAACTGACACCCAGGTGCCCGGATTGCGCAGTCTGCTCATCGAAGCAGTGCCGGAAAGCGACGGTGCGCTTGTCGGGCTTTCTGATGCGCTCCTTCGTCTGGAACGCGACGTCGCGAAGGCAGTGCGACCGTGATCCCGCTCCTGGAGACCCTGCCAGCCAACTCAACCCAGCTCACCACGAGAAACACCGACCAACACGACCACCGCAACCACCACGACCAACACAGCCACCACGACCACCACGACCAACACAGAAGGACAGAATTGACCCATGGTTGATACCGAGCTCCGCGAATCATTCCTGCGCTTGCGAACCGAGGTCGGCAAGGCCGTCGTCGGTCAGGATGCCGCAGTCACCGGTCTCACGATCGCACTGCTGACCGGCGGGCACGTGTTGCTCGAAGGGGTGCCGGGTGTCGCGAAGACCCTGTTGGTGCGCACGCTCAGCCGCGCTCTCACCCTCGACACCAAGCGGGTGCAGTTCACTCCGGACCTGATGCCAGGAGATATCACTGGCTCGCTTGTCTATGACGCCAAGGTTGGGGCGTTTGAGTTTCGCGAAGGCCCGGTGTTTACGAACATCCTGCTGGCAGACGAGATCAACCGCACCCCGCCGAAGACCCAGTCGGCGCTGCTCGAAGCGATGGAGGAACGACAGGTCTCGGTGGACGGAGAAACTCGCCCGCTGCCGGTGCCGTTCATGGTCGCGGCCACGATGAATCCGATCGAGTACGAGGGAACGTACACACTGCCCGAGGCTCAACTCGACCGATTCCTGCTCAAACTCGTGCTCGACGTGCCCGAACGCGACGTTGAAACCGAGGTGCTGCGGCGGCACGCAGCTGGCTTCAACCCGCGCGACCTTGCCGCGGCTGGCGTGACCGCGGTACTGGGGCCAGCCGAAATCGCTGCCGCCCAACAGTCGGTTGGGGCGGTCGGCGCGAGCGCGGACGTGATCGGCTACACCGTCGACCTGGCGCGGGCCACCCGCCAAAGCCCGTCAGTCAAGCTCGGGGTAAGCCCGCGCGGATCAACGGCGCTTCTCGCGGCCGCCAAAGCGTGGGCCTGGCTGAACGCCGTCGACGCGATCACGCCAGATCACATTCAGGCGATGGCCCTGCCAGTGCTTCGACACCGAATCCAGCTTCGACCAGAGGCCGAACTCGAAGGCATCTCTGCCGACTCGATCTTGCGCTCGATCATCCAGCAGGTGCAGGTGCCGATCTAGTGCGCGGTGGAGCTTGGGGAATCGCGACAGCGATTCCGCGACCCCAGCGCCGAGCGAGCCTGCGAGCGAGGTCATCATGGCCGTAAGCGGCAGGCTCGTGGCGCTCCTCGCGCTCGGCATTGTTCCGATCGTGATTGCTGGCGGGCCGGCAGGGCTCGCGGTGTGGTTGCTCATCGTCGTTGTGCTCGGCACGCTCGATCTCGCACTCGCTGGGTCACCTCGCTCGGTAACCGTGCAGCGCGAACTGCCGGCGCGCATCCGACTTGGAGAGAGTGCACAAGTGTCGTTGCTCATCAGCAATCGAGGACGTCGGATGCTTCGCGGTCGTGTGCGCGACGCGTGGACCCCATCGGCGCAAGTCTCCCCGCGCTCGGCGGCGGTCGGCATTCCTGCTGGCGAACGACGCCGAGTCACGAGCACGATCACACCGTTCCGCCGCGGCGAGCGCCGGGCAGACGCGGTGACCATCAGATCGTTCGGGCCGCTGCGACTCGCGGCGCGTCAAGTGACGATCGCCGTGCCCGGCTCGGTTCTCGTGCTGCCGCCGTTCAACTCCCGAAAGCACTTGCCATCGCGCCTGGCGCGGCTCCGTGAACTTGACGGCGCGACGAGCGTCATGGTGCGCGGCCAGGGTACCGAGTTCGACAGTCTGCGTGAGTACGTTCGGGGCGATGACGTGCGCTCGATCGACTGGCGGGCGACGGCGCGCCGCAGCGCCCCGACCCCATCGGCCGGACCGCAGCTGGTCGTTCGCACCTGGCGGCCAGAGCGAGACCGGCGGGTGGTGATCGTCGTCGACAGCGGCCGCACTTCGGCTGCGCGTATCGACAATGAGCCACGCATTGATACCGCGTTCGAGTCAGCGCTTCTGCTCGGCGCGCTCGCCTCAAGCGCCGGGGATCGTGTCGATCTCATCGTCTTTGACAGGCGGGTTCGCGCTCGAGTGCAGGGCGCGACCGGTGCCGAACTGCTCTCCAAGATGGTGACAAGCATGGCCCCGGTCGAACCCGAACTGATCGAACTGGACTGGACCGCAGTCCCGGCACTCGTGCGGGCCGTCACCTCGCAGCATTCGCTCGTCGTGCTCGCGACCGCGATCGACACGCCGGGCGCCTCTCGAGGCCTGCTCTCAGTGCTCCCACAGCTGACTCGCAAACACACAGTGCTCGTGGCATCCGTCACCGACCCAACCGTGATCGAGGCAACGATATCCCGCGGCAACCGTGCTGAGGTCTACCTCGCTGCTGCAGCGGAGCGCGCCATGCTAGACCAGGCGCGAGTGGCTGACGCGATCCGCCAACTGGGGGCGGATGTTGTCACCGCGGCCCCACAAGACCTCCCACCAGCGGTTGCAGACCGCTACATTTCGCTGAAAGCGGCCGGCAAGCTCTAGGCTCACTACGCCACCGAACACCACCAACGTCACGGCGCAACAGTGCTACCGAACGACAGCGTCACGGCGCGATCAGAAAGAAGACCGACCAATGGCAACCACCGTCACCAACGCGGACATCGAACTCGAAGCATCCCCAACCCTCACGAAGCGCATCATCGCTGAAGCCTTCGGCACGTTTCTGCTGGTCGGGGGCGTCATCGGCACAGCGCTGTTCACCTCCGCCTTCACCGGTCCACTCGGGGTAGCGCTCGCGGTCGGACTGGCCGTGATGGGTGGGGCGTACGCCGTCGGCCACATCTCAGGTGGTCACTTCAACCCGGCTGTCACCCTTGGCGCAGCAGCAGCTGGCCGTTTCGCGTGGAAAGACGTTGCACCGTACATCGGGGCGCAGATCCTCGGTGGCGCACTGGCGAGTAGCGTGCTGTTCGCGATTGCCGCGGATGGCCCGGCCGGCTTTCTCGATGATGCCGTCGCTGCCGGTTTCGCATCCAACGGATTCGGCGAGCACTCCCCAAGCGGGTTCGGCCTCGTGGCCGTCATCGTCGTCGAGGTCATATTGACGGCCGTGTTCCTGTATGTGATCCTCGGCGTCACCGACCGGCGCGCGGCCAGCGGCTTTGCGCCGCTCGCGATTGGGCTTACCCTCACGGTAATCCACCTCGTCGCCATTCCGGTGAGCAACGCCTCGTTCAACCCGGCCAGGTCGATCGCGACTGCCATCTACGGCGGCTCCGGCGCTGTCGGCCAACTGTGGGTGTTCATTGTCGCCCCGATCGTTGGTGCCCTGATCGCCGGAGCAACCTACGCCATGCTCTTCGACCGCAAGAAGAGCTGAGGTATTGCCGGCAGCCCGAGGCAACCACCTCGGCTGCGTGATCTGTCAGCCAGCGACAAGCTGTCGAGCGCCAGCCTCGAACTCGTCGAGGTCCCCAGTTTCGCCAGCGCGAGCCGCGCGACGACCGACGACCCACTGGTAGACGAGGAAGGCCGCGAGCGCGATGGTGCCAATCCCGATCTTGATCGGCCACGGCCAGTCCTGACGCGTCACAAAGCCTTCGATGATGCCAGAAACGAGCAGGGCGAGGATGAGCCCGATCACGATCGTGAACAGCGCTCGGCCTTCCTCCGCGAGCGACTGAGCCCTGGTTCTCGGGCCCGGCGCGATCCACGCCCAGAAGATTCGCATGCCAGTGGCACCGGCCACGAAGATCGCGTACAGCTCGAGCTGGCCGTGCGGGGCGATGTAGAGGAAGAACACGTCGAGACGGTCGTACTCAAGCATGATCGCGGCGGTGAGCCCCAGTTGTTGCGCGTTTGTGAACAGCAGGTATGGCGCGTACAGCCCGACGATCCCGAACGCGATGCACTGGGCGGCAAGCCAGGCATTGTTGGTCCAGACAAAGCCGGTGAACGAGGTGCCGGGGTTCTCGGAGTAGTAGTTCACGAAGTCTTCGCGGGCGTAGCGCTGCAAGTCTTCCGTTGAGCCGAGGCTTGCGAGCACGGCGGGGTTCGCTGTCGCCCACCAGCCGTAGAGCACGGCGATCAGTACCGTCGCCGCCGAGACCGCAACACACAACCAGCGCACCCGAAACAGTGCCGCTGGCAACTGCGCCACAAAGAATCGCGGCACCTGACTGAGCACGTTGCTTGAGGCACCGGTGAATCGCAGTCTCGCCCGACTGAGCCACAGCGACAGCCGATCACCGGGGAGCGAGGCACCAGCGGTTGTCGCCATCGCGGAGAGCTGACCGGCGCCGGACTGATAGCGCTCGATCAGTTCGTCAGCCTCGGCGCCGGTGAACTGTCGCTTGGCTCCAAGAGCGGCAAGACGATCCCATTCATCGCGATGCGCGGCAGAATATGCGTCAAGATCCATTTCTCTACAATGATATTCATGTCGACCTCCGCTGTTATTGGTAGCGTCGCTCACGATGACGGCGGCAATCAACTCATCACCGGCGAGGCGGTGGCCCTCGACCTCCGCGCGGCGAGTTTCGTGTTGCGAGCCGCAGGGGCGGTCATCGACTTCGTGCTGTACTTCGGCGTCTACATCGTCATGGTGCTCGTGCTCATCGACCTCGCGGCGCGGCTCGGCCTCGACGAGGCCGTCACCACTGCCATTGGCGTGTCAGCACTGGTGCTGTGCGTCGTCGTCATTCCGGTGGCCGTAGAAACGATCACTCACGGCAAGTCACTCGGAAAGGTCGTCGTCGGCGCCCGAATCGTGCGTGACGATGGCGGCGCAATCGGCTTTCGCCACGCGTTCATCCGCGCGCTCACCGGGGTGTTTGAGATCTACATGACCCTTGGCGGTATGGCCGCGACTGTCGGGCTGCTCAACGGCAGGGCCAAGCGCCTCGGCGATCTGCTGGCCGGCACCTACAGCCAGTACGAACGAATCTCACGCCTGCCGACCCCGATCTTCGGCGTGCCAACCGAGCTGCTCGAGTGGTCCAGAACAGCCGATGTCGCGCGCATGCCTGACAGGCTCTCGCGCCGCGTCGCCCAGTTTCTCGCCCAGGCCGCCGGCTTCACGCCGGCGTCGCGCAAGCGCCTAGCCACCGAACTCGCCAACGAGGTTTCCGTCTACGTTTCTCCAGTGCCGGATGCCGACCCGGAACTCTTTCTTGCGGCAACCTCGGCCATGCGGCGAGAACGCGAAAGCGCCGCCCTCGCCATCGAGCGTGACGGTCTCGACCGGCTTGAACCAGTGCTGCACGGCATGCCGCGCGGCTTTCCCGACCGCGGTTGATGGTCCGAACGCGGTATGGCACCATGGTCGCTATGACACCTCCCCCGAGTTCCGGCGAACGCGAGATGCAAACGGTCACGTCGGATGGCACACCGACTACCCCGATCGTCGACGGGGTCGTCCTTCACACTCCGGTGACCCATGTCGATCATCGCGGGGCGCTGTTTGAAATCTTCACGCCTGACACTGAGGGCTGGCCAGCGATATACGCCTATCAGACCTCGGTCTTTCCGGGGCAGTTGAAGGGGTGGGCGCGCCACGAACGAAAGATCGATCGGTACACGCTCAGTTCGGGCGAACTGCTTCTCTTGCTCTATGACGACCGAGAAGGATCCTCCACCCGCGGCGTGTTTCAACGGGTCATGTTGAGCGCGAGATCGGTGCGTCAGGTGCGCATCCCGGTTGGAGTGTGGCACCTCATCGCAAACCTCGGTAATGTCGAGGCACAGTTGCTCAACCATCCGACCGAGGCCTACGTGCACGATCAACCCGACCGCATCCTGCTGCCCTGGGACTCGCCGGAGATTCCGGTTGATGTGCGTTCATACCTGCGCAAGTTCTGAACCGTGCCGATCGTCGGGATAGACGACTCGCCCGATGTCGTCGCGGTGCTGCCGACGATGGGGCTCGCGCCGGAGCGCTTGGCGGCGTGCGTCGAATCGATGATGGAGAGCAGTGGCCCGGCCCGGCTCGCCATCCTCGTCATCCTCAACAGCAGCACAGTAGATCCGGTCACGATCGAACGCACGGAAATCCGAGTGCTGGTGGCTGGCGTCAATCTCGGCTGGGCCGGAGGCTTGAACTTCGGTGCAAGTCAGTCAAATTCGAACTACATCTGGTGGATGCAAGATGACGTTGTCGTAGAAGCCAGAAGCCTCGAGTTCCTCTTTGAGGCACTTGAAGCTGACTTGGCCTTGGCATGCGCAAGTCCACTGTCCGTAACGGACGGGGGGAACGTTGTCGCAGGATCGTGTGGGGGGATTATTGCGCCGAACGGCGCACTCGATCGTTGGCTTCCTGAAGAGGAATGCGCCCCCGACCAGCTTCCAGATCTTTCGCTCCTCAGCTATATGCCGAGTCGGGCCCTGCTGGTCAGGCGGGCGGCGTTCGATCAGGTCGAAGGCCCAAATGTGCGCCTCTACCCGGCTCAGTACGTGGATGTCGACTTCAGCTTCAGGTTGCGGGTTCACGGACTAACTGGAATGACTGTCAAGGGGTCGCTCATTCGACACTCTGGGAGCGGGTCAACGCCCGCGAAATTCGCGCAATTCCTCCAGAGCCGTAACGCCCAAGACTTCAGCGCTGCCTGGTTTCCAGGCGCAGCGCCGTCCCCGGAGCGCTACTTCCCGGTTCACTCGCTACGACCGGATGACCCGGCCACACCCCGGCATCCTGTCAATGCGGCAATTCCGACCGAGCTTGTGCGCGATACCGCGCAGTCGGCTTCAGATGCGCTCTCGCATCTCGGCCGTGTCTTTAATGCGTTCGCAGCCGAATCGGCAGATCGCCTATCCCAATCGGAGTTGCAAGCCGCGCATTCTTCTGCCGAAGCGCGACGGCTTGAAGCCCGAGTCGATGCCTTCCAAACATCGACGTCGTGGCGTATTACCTCGCCACTTCGACGGATCAGCGATTGTCTGGCAAGACGCGCTCGAACCGGTAAAGCCGGCGGCGATCAGTAGCGGTAGTGGTCGACCTTGTATGGCCCCTGAACGTCGAGCCCGAGGTAGTCGGCCTGCTTCGGCGTGAGCTCCGTGAGTACGACACCGAGCGCATCCAGGTGCAAGCGAGCCACCTTCTCGTCGAGGTGCTTCGGCAGCACGTGCACGTCGGTGGCGTACTTGTCGCCGTCGACCCACAATTCGATCTGAGCGAGCACCTGATTGGCGAACGATGTGCTCATAACGAACGATGGATGCCCGGTGGCATTTCCAAGGTTCATCAGGCGTCCCTCTGAC
>CAZCOC010000020.1:0-12948 GCA_964500075.1 uncultured Salinibacterium sp. | reverse complement strand
CTCGGCGTGCTCGGCTGGGGCGTCGGGGGCATCGAAGCCGAGGCGGCGATGCTCGGTCAGCCTGTCTCCATGCTTATCCCGAAGGTCGTCGGCTTCAAGCTGACCGGAGCAATTCCGGCGGGCGTGACGGCAACTGACGTCGTACTGACCATCACGCAGCAGTTGCGTCAACACGGCGTCGTCGGAAAGTTTGTCGAGTTCTACGGTGCGGGCGTCACCCAGGTTCCACTGGCCAATCGCGCGACGATCGGCAACATGAGCCCGGAGTTCGGTTCGACCGCGGCGATGTTCCCGATCGACGAGGTTACGCTCGACTACTTGCGATTGACCGGACGAAGTGAGTCCCAAGTCGCGCTCGTCGAAGCGTATTCGAAGCTGCAGTCGCTCTGGCATGACCCGGCTGTGGAGCCTGTCTTCAGCGAGTATCTCGAGTTGGATCTCGCGACCGTTGTGCCGTCAATCGCGGGTCCAAAGCGTCCACAGGATCGGGTAGAGCTCAGTCACGCCAAGTCCCAGTTCGCGCACGACCTCGCCAGCTATACGGTTGTCGGCAAAGACGCAGTGGATGTCGCTGGTCAGGCAAGCTTCCCCGCTTCTGACCCTCCTGGCTTCACGCCCGAGGACGAGGGTATCGACCAGACCACCGTCTACGTTTCGGCCAGCCCAGCTACGGCATCCCGACCAACCAAGATTGTGACGAAAGACGGCAAGAAGTTCACTATCGACCACGGAGCGGTCGCTATTGCGGCTATCACCTCGTGCACGAATACCTCGAACCCTTCCGTCATGCTTGCGGCCGGTCTGCTTGCAAGGAATGCTTCCTTGAAGGGGCTCAGCTCGAAACCGTGGGTCAAGACGACGTTGGCGCCCGGTTCAAAGGTCGTTACCGACTACTACGAGAAGGCGGGACTCACCGGCTACCTCGAAGACCTCGGCTTCTACACGGTCGGCTATGGCTGCACGACGTGCATTGGCAACTCCGGCCCGCTCGATGAAGCGATCTCCGCAGCAGTGAACACCAACGATCTCGCCGTCGCGGCCGTGCTGTCTGGCAACCGCAACTTCGAGGGACGCATCAACCCTGACGTCAAGATGAACTATCTCGCCTCTCCGCCGCTCGTCATCGCATACGCGCTGGCCGGCTCGATGGACTTCGACTTCGAAATCGACCCGCTCGGCACAGACCGCGACGGCAACGATGTGTTCTTGAAGGACATCTGGCCTGATGCCGCGGAGGTGCAGAGCACGATCGACTCCTCGATCAGCACAGAGATGTTCACCCATGAATACGCCGGCGTGTTCGACGGTGACGAGCGATGGCGCAGTCTGCCAACCCCGACCGGCTCGACGTTCGAATGGGATGAGGCATCGACATACGTTCGCAAGCCACCGTACTTCGACGGCATGATGATCGAGACAACCCCGGTCTCATCGATCGCTGGGGCGCGCGTTCTTGCAACCCTCGGTGACTCGGTAACGACCGACCACATCAGTCCGGCCGGGTCGATAAAGGCAGACACTCCGGCAGGAAAATACCTCGATGCGCACGGTATTGATCGCATGGACTACAACTCGTACGGGTCGCGTCGCGGCAACCACGAAGTCATGATTCGGGGAACCTTCGCCAACATCCGCCTCAGGAACCAGCTGCTCGCGCAGTCCAACAATGGCAGCGGTATCGAAGGCGGCTACACGCGCGACTTCAGCCAGCCGGATGCTCCGCAGTCGTTCATTTACGACGCGGCGCAGAATTATGCTGCGGATGCCACACCGCTCGTGATCTTCGGCGGCAAGGAGTACGGCTCTGGGTCGAGCCGCGACTGGGCAGCGAAGGGAACCTCCCTGCTCGGCGTCAAGGCTGTCATCACCGAGAGCTTTGAGCGCATCCACCGGTCGAATCTCATCGGCATGGGAGTGCTGCCGCTGCAGTTCCCGCTCGGAGAGACGTGGGCATCGCTCGGGCTCGATGGCACGGAGATCATCGATATCGACGGGGTCGAAGAGCTCAACGAAGGGCGGACTCCGAAGACGCTCCACGTGACTGCCAGGCCTAGTGAGCACTCGGAATCCGGTCGCGAAGTGATCGAGTTTGACGCCGTTCTCCGAATCGATACTCCGGGGGAAGCCGATTACTACCGAAACGGCGGGATCTTGCAGTACGTGTTGAGATCGCTCGTTTAGGGTATTGGGATGACCCTGCTCGCCAGTATCACCGGTCCTCGCGATCTCGATGGACTCAGCACCACGCAACTCACCCAGCTGGCGTCCGAGATCCGCGAATTCCTCGTACGTGAGGTATCCAAGACTGGTGGGCACCTAGGGCCTAACCTGGGGGTCGTGGAACTGACGATTGCGATTCACGCGGTCTTCGACTCCCCAAACGACCCGATCATTTTTGATACTGGGCACCAGAGCTACGTGCACAAACTTCTGACCGGGCGGCAGGACTTCAGCCGACTGCGGCAGCAGGGCGGGCTCGCCGGCTATCCGCAACGAGCCGAGTCACCGCACGATATCGTCGAAAGCTCGCACGCATCGAGTTCGCTGTCGTGGGCAGACGGCATCTCGCGTGCGTTCACCATGACGGGCCAAACCCACCGGCACGTCGTGGCTGTCGTCGGGGACGGGGCGCTGACCGGCGGCATGACCTGGGAGGCACTCAACAACATCACTGACGACAACAGTCGCAATCTTGTTATCGTCGTGAACGATAACGGTCGCTCATACGCTCCGACGATCGGTGGCATGGCGCACTTCCTCAACGATGTACGCACCCGGCGCTCGTACCGCACTCTGGACTCAACGACGAAGAAGGTCTTCGGAGCATTCGGCCCGCCGGGGCGGGCGCTGTATCGGGGCATCCGCGGGGGAGCCCATGGCTTCATGTCGAGGTTCTCCAACAATGAGGCGCTCTACTCGAATCTCGACATCAAGTACCTGGGTCCCGTTCATGGCCACGACACCGCCGCGCTTATCGCGGTGCTCAAGCAGGCCAAGAGCTATGGAGCTCCTGTCATCGTGCACGCGATCACTGAGAAGGGTCGCGGCTATCAGCCAGCGCTGAGAGACACCGCCGACCAGTTTCACGCGGTCGGCCAGATCGATCCGGAGACGGGAGAGTCGATCGAAACCGGCGGCGCGCCATCATGGACCTCGGTGTTCTCCGACGAGATCGTGCGTTTGGCGGATGCGAATCCGAAGATCGTCGGTATCACCGCCGCGATGCTTCGACCGACTGGTCTGCACAAATTCGCCGACAAGTATCCCGACCGTGTTCTTGACGTTGGCATTGCAGAACAGCACGCCGTCACTTCAGCCGCTGGGCTAGCGTATGGCGGTCTGCACCCTGTCGTGGCCCTGTACGCGACCTTCATCAACCGTGCTTTCGACCAGGTACTCATGGATGTTGCGCTGCACAAGGCCGGCGTGACGTTCGTGCTCGATCGGGCCGGGGTGACCGGGCCAGACGGGCCGAGCCACCACGGCATGTGGGATCTTGCGGTGCTCCAAGTCGTGCCGAACATTCGCATCGCCGCACCCCGTGACGCAACCCGCCTGAGAGAGGAACTCGGTGAAGCCGTTGCGGTCGAAGACGCGCCGACCGTCGTGAGGTTCCCTAAGGGCGAGGTTGGGAGCGACTTTGACGCCGTGCGGCGCACCTACGATGGGGTCGATGTTCTGCGCGAGGCTGCCCACAAGGATGTGCTTATCGTCACTGTCGGGCCGATGGCTGGGCTCGGACTGGATGTCGCTGAACGGCTCGCTGCCCAAGGGATTGGCGCAACGGTCGTTGACCCTCGATGGGTCATACCGGTGCCGAAGAGCATTGTCGAGCTTGCCGCAGACCACAGGATTGTTGTGACCATAGAAGACGGTGTAAAGGTCGCCGGGATCGGCACAAGAATTCGCCAAGACCTCAGGGCTGCCGGAGTCGACACTGCCGTCGATGAGCTTGGCTTGCCTGATGAGTTTCTCGATCACGGAAGCCGCGCTTTCATTCTCGAGCAGGTCGGTCTCACAGCGCAGACGATTGCCCGTGACGTCGTTGCGCAGGTTCTTGGCAGCAAGATTCCAGTCGCACGACCGCTTCCCGCCGAGTTGCGCGTCGGCACCCGCGCGACCAAGGGCTGACCGGCCGGTCGTGTCTAGGACACTGCGTCGCGGTGGGCAGAAGTACCCGCTGAACTGAACCTAGTTCGGTATACTCGTCAGCAAGCGCATAGTGAATTGGTATCGGTTTTCGAGAGCTACGCGCAATCTGACTCGCGCCGAGCACCGAAAGAGGCACGTTATGTTCAGCAGCGGACAACCCATATCGTCCATATCGAAACAGCGCGCAGTTGCCGCAATCGCACTCTCGACGGCGACCGCGGCGCTGCTGTCCGGGTGTTTTGCCCCCCAGACGGAAGCATCGGTTGGGTTCGACGGTCTCCAAACCGCGACCATTCAGCTCGAAGCGTTCGGTCGCTTCGTCGCACCTGGAACCTTGGACCCGCTTCCGGCCGGGACGACGGGTTCTGGGTTCTTCATTACCTCAAGCGGACTCGCTGTCACGAACAACCATGTTGTCGCTGGTGCAGGCACGGTCGAGGTCCGGACTGGCGATGACCCCAACAACAGTTTCGGTGCAACAGTTCTCGGGAGTTCAGAGTGCTTGGATCTCGCCGTCGTTCAGGTGGACGGTTCGGACTTTCCGTTCCTCGGTTGGTACGAGGGCGAGATAGAGAACGCGCTGGAGGTCTACTCGGCGGGTTTCCCGCCGGGAGGGGAATACACACTCACGGGGGGCATCGTCTCAAAGGCTGATGTCCCATATGAGAGCAACTGGGCCTCGCTTGATCGAGTAATAGAGCACGATGCCCGGACCCGCGGCGGCAACTCCGGGGGACCGCTCGTCGACGCTGATGGTCGGGTTGTCGGGGTCAACTACGCCGGCGAAAACGAGTTCGACGTTAACTTTGCGATTCATCGAGATCAGGTGCTTCCGGTGTTGCAGGATCTGATCGATGGCAAGCCGGTTCTGAGCCTTGGTGTCAACGGGGAAGCCCTATTGCCTGACGACGATGGTGCACTCGGTGTCTGGGCAACCTCGGTTGTTGCGGGCGGTCCTGCGGATCTCGCCGGCATCGAGGCTGGCGACGTCTTGGTCGATCTTGCGGGTATCCCTCTTGCACAGTCTGGAACGATGGAGGAGTACTGCGAGGTCGTTCGCACTCAAGGGGTCGATGCAACGATTGACGTCACTGTCTACCGCCCATCAGAGGACCAGTTCTACGAGGGGCAGTTTAACGGACGCGAACTCGCTGCGTCCCAGGCCGGTGGCGGTTCACAACCGACGCCGGAGCCTGCCGGGAGCTTCGTAACAGTCTCGGACGATAGCGGCGCGATTAGCGTTAGCGTGCCGGACACATGGTCACAAGTCGACGGGTCTCAAACTACCGACGCGGCTGGTGATCCCGTCTTCAAGCTCACGGCATCCCCGGACATCGCTTCGTTCTTGTCAGGCTTCAGCGTTCCCGGCCTTCGGCTCGAAGCCTCACAAACATTGGACAGGAGCAGAATTGCCGAAGTGCTCTTGAGCCTAACGGTGCCCCTCAGCGCCGTATGTACGCCGAGCGAAAGCGGTCCGTATGACGACTCGTTTTACGTGGGCGAGTACTCGTACCTCACGGACTGTGGGAGCGCGGGTTCAGATGTGGTGGTAGTCGTCGCAGAGGATGTTGCGGGTACACACCTGATATTCCTCACGGCGCAGCTTGTCAGTTCCGAGGACAAGACCACTGCGCTCGAAAAGATCTTGTCTACCTTTACTGCAAGCTTCTAGGCACCGCGTTCGGCGGCTACAGCACCCCCGTGATTCTGGGGTGGTGGAAGGTGTCGCCGAACGCGCGCTCAGATGCTCCCGAGCGATCAAGGTACGGCGTGACGCCACCCATCTGGAACGGGTAGCCAGCGCCGAGAATCAGGCACAGGTCGATGTCTTCGGCCGCCTCGACAACGTGATCATCGAGCATCCGCTTAATCTCATCGGCAAGCCCGTCTTCAATCCGGCGCTGCAGTTCGACTGCCGTCATCGGCGTCGACCCGCCCTTGACGATGTCCAGGGCGGCCTTGTCGATGCCCTTGATCTTGCCCTTGGCATCGCGTTCGAATATTCGCCCGAGCTCTGCGAGCTTGTGGAGATTTGCGCTGTCGAAGAAACGATCTGGGAAAGCCGCGTGGTGAGTGTCGAGCACGTGGGCGCCGACTTTGAGACCGACGAGTTCGAGCAGTTCAAACGGTGTCATCGGTAAGCCGAACGGTCGCGTCGATTCTTCGACAACCTCGAACGGCGTGCCGGTGTCCACGGCGTGCATGGCCTCGCCGAGGACCTTGGCGAGAATACGGTTCACGACGAAACCAGGCGTGTCTCGGGTGATGACCGCGTTTTTGCGGAGGTTGGCTGCCGTCGCCATGGCTGTCGCGAGGGCCCCATCCGTCGTTTTCGGAGTCTTCACGACCTCGATCAGCGGCATGACCGCTACCGGGTTGAAGAAGTGGAAGCCGACAACGCGCTCGGGGTGCGCAAGCTTCGCGCCGATCTGTTGAACCGAGAGGGAGGAGGTGTTTGTGGCGAGAATCGCCTCGGCGCTGATGTACTGCTCGACCTCGGCGAAGACCGCCTGCTTCGCTTCGAGTTCTTCGAAGATCGCCTCGATCACCCAGTCGCACGCCGCGAAATCGGACTTCTCGGTGGTGCCGGTCACAAGCGCCGTGAGGCGGTTCGTTTCATCCTGCGAGATGCGACCCTTTGAGCGCAGCGCTTCGATTTCGTTACGAATCCATGCGACGCCCTCATCCACTCTGCCCTGATCGAGATCAGTAATTATGACTGGAACCTGCAGGCGACGAACGAATAGCAGGGCGAACTGGCGTGCCATGAGTCCCGCACCGATGATGCCGACCTTGGTGACCGGTCTCGCGAGCGCCTTGTCTGGGGCTCCGGCTGGCCGCTTCGCACGCTTCTGAACCAGGTTGAATGCGTAGATGCTCGCTCGGAACTGATCGCCCGATATCAGGTCGGCGAGCGCCTCATCTTCGAGCTCGAAGCCCTTCTTCTTGTCGACACTCTTGGCCGACTTCAGCAATTCGAGCGCGCGATACGGCGACTGCGCAACCTTGCCGATGCGGCTCGCGAGGGTCTTCTCCGCGATTCCGATTGCGATGTCCCACTTTGCAAGTCGCTCCACCTTGCCCGGTTCGTTCTTGCGCTTGACTTTGATCACCCCGGTGATGACACCGTCTGCCCACTTGATCGAGTCCTCAAGAAAGTTCGCTGCTGGGAAGATCGCGTCGGCGATGCCGAGGTCGAAGGCTTGCTGGCCGGTAAGCATCCTGTTGTCCTTGAGTGGGTTCGAGATAACGACCTCGAGCGCGTTCTCGATGCCGATGAGATTCGGGAGCAGCCATGCGCCTCCCCACCCTGGGATGAGGCCAAGAAACACCTCTGGTAGCGCGAAGCCGGCCGTGGAACTGTCGATTGTTCTGTAGTTCGCGTTGAGGCCGATCTCAACTCCACCGCCGAGCGCGAGTCCGTTCGTGAAGACGAAGGATGGCACGCCGAGCTCGCTGAGCTTTCCGAGGGCCCAGTGCCCAAGCTGGGCCATGGCCAAGCCGGTCTCGCGATCTGGAATCTCGCCGACCTTGGACAGGTCGGCACCCGCTGCGAAGATGAACTGCTTGCCCGTTACGGCTAGTCCGTGGATCTCTCCTCGGGAAGCGCGCTCCTTCTGCGCATCAAGTACATCGGCGAACTCGAGAAGGGTGTTTGGTCCGAGGGTGCTCGGCCGGGTGTGGTCTCTGCCATTGTCAAGGGTGACAAGGCCAAGGGTCTTTCCGCTTGCAAGCGGAATGTCGCGAACGTACGAGTGAGTAACCACCTCGTCGGGGTCGAGGGCCGCGAGCGTGGCGAACCGTTCGAGGATAGTCGTCGCCATGATCACTTCATCTTTCCGTTGTAGTGCGGGTTCTCCCAGATAACTGAGCCGCCCTGTCCGAGGCCGACACACATCGCAGTGAGGCCGTAACGTACATCGGGGTGCTCAGCGAACTGCGCGGCGAGTTGCACCATGAGTCGCACTCCAGACGAAGCGAGCGGATGTCCCATCGCGATCGCGCCGCCCCATTGGTTCACTCGAGCATCGTCGTCCGCGATTCCGAAGTGGTTCAGCAACGACAGCACTTGCACCGCAAACGCTTCATTGAGTTCGAAGAGTCCGATGTCGTTGATCGTGAGTCCGGCTTTGCGGAGCGCCTTCTCGGTGGACGGCACTGGTCCGATTCCCATGATCTCGGGTTCGACGCCGGCAAACGCGAAGCTTACGAGCTTCATCTTTGGAGCAAGCCCGAACTCCTTGGCGGCACTGGCACTGGCAATGATGCTTGCAGCCGCGCCATCGTTGAGCCCGGACGCGTTGCCAGCAGTGACCCGACCGTGGGGGCGAAACGGAGTCTTCAGCCCGGCGAGTCCCTCGAGTGTCGTTTCGGGACGAAGGCCCTCATCGCGAGTCGCGAGCCCCCAGCCTGCTGCGGTCTTGATGGCGACTGGAACGAGGTCGGGCGCAATCTTGCCTGCATCGTATGCAGCGGTCGCCTTGTGCTGGCTTGCCATCGCGAAGCGATCAGCGCGTTCCTTGGTGAGTTGGGGAAAGCGATCGTGAATGCGCTCGGCCGTGTTGCCCATATTGAGCGCATCGGCGCTCACCAGCTTCTCGGCGAGGAATCGCGGGTTCGGGTCGGCACCAAAGCCCATCGGGTGGCGGCCCATGTGCTCAACCCCGCCAGCAATCCCGATGTCGTACGCGCCGAATGCGATCGCTCCAGCGATGGTCGTCACGGTTGTCATGGCACCGGCACACATGCGATCCAGCGCGTATCCAGGCACTGAGCGCGGCAAGCCAGCGAGGAGTGCCGCTGTGCGGCCAAGCGTCAGGCCCTGATCGCCCTGTTGGGTGGTCGCGGCGATTGCGACGTCATCGAAGCGTTCCCTGGGGATGCTCGGATTCCGTTCGAGGAGTGCGATCATCGTTTTAACGATGAGGTCATCGGCCCGAGTGTTCCAGTACATGCCTTTCTCGCCGGCCCGACCGAAGGGGGTGCGTACCCCGTCGACAAAGACGATTTCACTTCTCTCGGCCACGATGCCTCCACTGATCGATGTTCAGGGGCCATCGTATTCCCGCGGGATTTTGTGCGGGAATGGACTGACGGTTCCTACGAGGTCTGTTCTGGTGAGCCCTCGACTATTTGGCTGGCCTCGACAAAGGCTGCTGCGATTTGCTGTGCGGTTGCGTCAAGTTGCCACGGACGGGCACCCCACTCGGCGAGGGCCGCACGGATCGCCGCGGCATCCGCTGGCACTGGAGGGCTCCACGCAACTCGCCGCAACAGTTCAGGTGTCAGAAGATTCTCCAGCGGCATGGTCAGCCCCTCAGCCACTACACCAAGCGCGACTCTGGCTGACTTCAGTCGCTTATCAGCTTCCGGATTCTTCTCGGCCCAGACTCGAGGTTGTGGGATGCCCTCACCGACGGCTCGGAGGACCGGGAGTTCTTGAGCGGCAAGACCCTCCTGAATGGCATCCCACCACCGGTCGATCTGTGGTCGACTTGCGCGACCGGTGAACTCCTTCATAGCGACAAGGTCTTGCTTGGTTGTAGGCAGTACTCTGGACGCCGCCACGAGCGCCGAGTCTGGAACGAGTCTGCCAGCAGCGGTGTCGATTTCGCGGGCGTAGGCATCTCGTGCCAGCCACAGTGCCTTTGCGACGGCAAGATTACGAGCAGTGCGTATCGCGTGTAACCCGTTGAGCCTGCGCCACGGCTCAGCTCGCACCACCGTGAAGTCTCGTTCAAGCACCGCCGAGAACTCCTGGTCTGCGATGTGCTCTTTGCCGTCGCGGGCCAGGATTGCTCCGAGCGCGTCGCGCACCTCGACCAAGAACTCGACATCGAGCGCTGCGTACACGAGCCAGGACTGTGGGAGTGGTCGGGTTGACCAGTCGGCCGCCGAGTGTTCTTTCGCGAGCTGGATGCCCAGCAACTCTTCGACGACCCCGCCAAGCCCGACACGCGATAGCCCGGCCAAGCGCGCACCGAGCTCAGTGTCGAATAATCGGCTGGGGTTCAGCCCGACTTCACGCAAGCAGGTGAGGTCCTGACTTGCGGCGTGCAGAATCCATTCCTCTGAGCTGATTGCGTCGTCGAGTTCGGAGAATCGGCCGATTCCGATCGGATCGAAGAGAAACGTTCCGGCACCTCGCCGGAAGATCTGAATCAGGTACGCGCGTTGTGAATAGCGGTAACCGGATGCGCGCTCGGCATCGATGGCCACTGGACCGGTCCCGGCAGCAATCGCTAGCACGGCCTTGAGGTAGTCGTCACGATTGTCAATGACGTCGACGACGGCATGCTGGGCGTCGTTGTTCACCGATTCGGACGACTCGGGTTCATGCGGTGATGACGCTTGGTTAGTCATTCCCGACCCGACGCGCCGATAGCAGGCTCACTCCCTCTACTGCCGGGGGCAATCCCGCAAGCATGCACACCAGGTCATTCCAGGCTTCGACATGCGAAGCGATGTTGTGATCGATCGGTGTCCACGATGCGCGGAGTTCGATCTGCGCTCCGTCACCTTGACTCGCGAGTTCACCGTAGCCGGTGGACAACACACGAGTCGCCGTTCCGCTTGCTGAGTGATAGTGCGCTTGACGTTCCGTGAGGGCGTCTACAAGCCACGACCAAGCGACATCGGCGAGAAACGGATCCACCCCAATATCGGTCTCCAATGGAGCCTGTGCGTAGCAGATGACGCGGTACACCCCGTTCCAGGCTTGCGGTGCTTCTGGATCGTAGAGCAACACGAATCGACCCCCACCGAACGGGGAATCGACATCGTGCCGCGCAGGGGTCACATTGGCTGCGAGCGCCGCTGACCACGGTGCAACGGTGTCTGGGGCCGTGATCTCAGAGACGGCGAGTTCCTGGCGGATGGACGCACTCCGGAACGACTCCAACGCTGCAGCGAACTCAGCCGGCAACTTAGGCTGGTCAACGGACTCTGGCACGAGTGAAGGTTAGGCTGGATTGAAACAAAACCCGCCGAGGCACGCCGCCGTCACCGGGCGAGCGGCAATCCGCTAGCGCGGGCGAGGAGGGCGTTTTGACGCGAGCATCGCGGTCAGCGGTTTCGCTGACGCGAATTGCCGGACTCGCCGCGCTCATCATCGGCGGCTTGAGTGCCGCAACGGTGCTCGGGGCCGCGACCGTGTCTGTGCTCTTCGCGCGAGCCGTCGTTACTCCGCCAAGGAGAAAAACTGAGGATGTTCGCATCCTCGGCCATGACGCGACGACGATCACGGTGTCCGCGACTATCGATTCCCTCACGCCGGGGAGTTACAGCTTGTGGTTTACGGGCGATTCTGGCCACGCTCAGCTCGGCGAGATCGTTCGCTACGACACTGAAACAGTGACGCGGGAGCTCATCGCGGTCGACTTCGGCGACCTTGCCCGTGCTCGCCGCGGGCGATTGAGCGGATGGTTTTACTTGAGCCCGGCCGCGCTTGGCTACCCCTATTCTGAGGTTGAGATCGCGACCGAACTTGGAGCGGCACCGGCATGGTTGATTCCCTCGGCGGCGCCGAGCGCACGATGGATGATCGGCGTGCACGGCCGTGCGGTGCAAAAGCAAGAGGCGTTGCGTTCGGTTCCGGTGGTTCGGGAAGCCGGCTACAACTGCCTCCTCATCTCCTATCGAAATGACGGGGATGCGCCCGGGAGTCCAGACAATCGCTACTCGCTCGGCGATGCGGAGTGGCGGGACGTTGAGTCTGCGATGAGCTTTGCGTTGGAGCACGGCGCGATCGAGATCGTGCTCATGGGATGGTCGATGGGTGGTGCAATCGTCCTTCAAGCGCTGACGCGGTCGCGGCTCGCCGGGGTCATTACCGGCGTGATGCTGGACTCTCCGGTTAT
This sequence comes from uncultured Salinibacterium sp., assembly GCA_964500075.1. Classification (GTDB taxonomy): domain Bacteria; phylum Actinomycetota; class Actinomycetes; order Actinomycetales; family Microbacteriaceae; genus Rhodoglobus. The sequence goes on along the minus strand of CAZCOC010000020.1, from coordinate 937 downwards.
TGATTGGGTTACAGCGCTTCAGTTCCAGGGTCGTGCCTACCGTTTGCCCCGCGTACTGCGACGTGCCGTGCTCGCGCTCTTGAGCAGTCGCCAAACCCGGTGGTTGACGGGCCAATCGAGCGCAATCGACATCGCACGGATGGATCTGGTTGCGCGATCCGCGGAACTCAATACGCCAATCCTGCTCTTGCACAGTGACGACGACGGCTTCGTGCCATCAACGGCATCCCGAGCCCTTGCAGCGGCCCGCCCAGATCTTGTGACCTTTGACTGGTTCACGACGGCGCGGCACACTCGGCTGTGGAATTACGATCGCGATCGATGGAACGCGGACATCAGGTTGTGGCTTGCTGTGCTTGCGCGCCCTCGCGGCTGAAGGCCCACCGGGCGTACAGACTGCTGGATTCGTCGATCAGCAACTGGGTGAGTATGAGCGAGTTATCGGCGGGGGAGCCGGGCCGATCCGCCATCGCGAACAGCGGAAGGCGCGCGGAGGTCAGGAGCGGGGAGGTGGTGAGGCACAGTTCATTCGCGAGGCCCGCGTTGACAAGCTGGGTAGCGAGGCTGGGTCCACCCTCGCACACGATTGAGGCGAACCCGTTGCCTCTCAACGCTGACACGATCTCGAATGGATTCATCGGGGTGGCGGCGTGGGCATTCGCGTTCGCAAGTGACAGGATCAGTGCCCCGGCAAACTGGGCACGAACGATTCCGACGACGGATGTCGGACAAACCACCACGAGTCGATCAGCAGCAACCGGATCGATGCGATGCCCGTCAAGGTTGCCGGTGGAGGTCACGATCGCCAATCTGGACTTCTTCGGTATCTGGTACCCCTCTGAACGCACCGAGGCTGCCCCGACGAGCACGATGTCACTGAGTTCCCTGATCACGCCGAGGATCCGTCGATCCATCGCACTCGTGATCGTCTCGGAGG
>CAZCOC010000019.1:0-12963 GCA_964500075.1 uncultured Salinibacterium sp. | reverse complement strand
GAGCTGCATCGGCCGGAAAATGAGCGCGGCGCCGATGAAGATGCCGAAAAAGGCACCGATGATCGAAAAGACCACGAGGGCGCTGACGTTCGTGAAGAGTGCAACCGAAAGCACGACGACGCCGATGCCGAGAAAGATCAGCACGACCTGAGCGAGCAGCATGAGCGCGGTAAAGGCGCGACCGGTCGGCTTTCGCTGAAAGCCTTGCGGCTCCAGTGAAGTTTTTGCCGCTGTCGAGAGTTCTTCCAGACCAGTGGCAAGCGTTGAATCGTATGTCCCGTATGGCTTCAGCTCGCTGGCAACGCGCTTGCGACCGAAGATCGCCTTGAGCAATCCGAGATCGAGTGCGTCTGCACGATCATCGCTGAGGTACTGCAGCGTGTACGGCGCGCCATCCCGCTCGACTGCATAGGCAAGGATGCGCAGATTCTTGCGAACGGCGAGTCGAACGATCGCGGCGGGAAGGCCGGAGGAATCGCGCGAGAGCAGGTGCGCCGACTGCAGAATGTCGATGCCGGCCGGCTCGCTGTACTCCGCAATGATGACGCCGCGCCCCCGCGCGCCGCTGCTTGCGCGCACTCGAGAAACGATCGCAGCGATGAGGGCGCCGATGCTCGCGAGACCGACACTGCCAGAGAGCAGTTGCAGCCACAGCGGGATCGGTTGGGGCTCGGGCGCTGGTGTGGGCTCGGGGGTGAGAAACGTATCCGGTTCGAAGCCGATCGCCACCGTGAGAGTCTCGAACGGCCCAAGGTTGCTGACCACACTGGTGAACTCGCGCTGCCAGTTGGCAGCGCTGAGTGCATCTTCGATCGCGCACTGCTCGTTCTCGCCGAACGCGCCGACATAGCAGGCGGCGCTTCCGGTCAAGGATGCTGTGACCTCCTTGTCGATGCGCACCGTCGCCGTGACTCGGCCGAACGATTGCGGCCACCCGGTGCCGTTCACATCCCAGTAGAACTCGTCTGCATTGGTGTCGGCGAACGAACGCACGACGTTCTGCTGCGTGTATGAGATGACGTAGGTCTGCACCCCGCGAACAAACGCGTCAGTGCCGAGTGCGAGCTCGACGAAACCGCTGGCGTACGAGGTATCGAAGGGAACTTCAGTGCCGTTCTGGTCAGTCACCGACTGCACGATCGTGTTGAGCGGCACCCCGTCGTAGTCGTCTGGAATCGCGCGAATGATGCCACGGTTCTGATCGAAGTCTGGGAAGCGGGCCACGATCGTTTCGACCACTTGCAAGTTGGAGGTTCCGTCGGTCTCGCGGGAGAGCGTGTAGTCCGCCTCGAACGAGTCGAACGTGAAGTCGCTCGTTCGGTGCTGATAGGGGCTGCACTGAGTGGCGCAGCAGCGGCGAGCGTGGCTGGAGCAAGCGACAGGCCAAGCGACAGGCCAAGCGACAGCCCAAGCGCGACGGCGATGGTCAGTTGCAGAGCGAGTCGGAGTGGAGTGCGCATCACAGTCACCTTAGTTCGCGTAACGGTATTCTGGTGCTATGTCGAAGGTCATCGTGCACGAGCCGGATGCCTCCCGCTACACCCTCCAGATCGACGACCTAGTCGTCGCGGTTGCCGAGTATCGCATCAACGGCAACGCCATCTCGTTCAACCACACCTACACTCAACCGAGTCACCGAGGTCGCGGGCTCGCGGCCGAACTGGTCGAGTTCGCGATCAACGACGTCGAGGCCAACTCGACCAGGCGCGTGCTGCCAATGTGCTGGTACGTCGCCGACTGGTTCGAGGCACACCCGGAACGGCGAGAGTTGCTGAGCCGCTGACATCCGAACCATCCGGTGATGCGCCGCCGCGAGTCGAGATGCCGCCGCTAGGCGCGATGTACGCCGCTAGTCGAGATGCACCCGCTTGTAGCGACGGCCGTCCGGCAACTCGACCGTCTCGGATTGCAGGTTTCCGCGACTGATGCGCAAATAGATCGCCTGCGGACTCAACCCCAGTTGGGTCGCTGCTTGCGCCACCGACAGGCCGGGCAGGTCAGTCGGAACACTGCTCGGGCGCGCCGCACGCCTGCGTCCAGCCTCTTGGCGAGCGGCGATTTCCTCGTCGGTACCTTGCCAACGCCACTTAGCTGCGGCTGGCTTGAGGCCTGCAGTGATCGCAATTGTTTCCCACGGGACGCCGTCGGCGATCGCATCCCGCACCGCTTGCAGGGTGGCAGGGTCGCGCTCGACAGCCGCAAAGAGGTCGCGGATGCCACGAAGCCGTTCAAGCGGCGGCGGCGGCGTGGTCGCGCTCTCGGCGGCCGCAAGGCGCTTGAGGGCTGCAGCGGATTGCTCGGACAGAAACGGAGGCATCGTTTGCATATGGTATTCGCCAGACCGAGGTGTCAGCCAACCCGCGATGCAATCTCGTCGACGACATGCGCTCGGCCAAGCACGCCGAAATGGCCGATATCGGGCAGCACGACGTTTTCGGCACCCTCGAGAAAGGAGCCGGACGGAATGTACTGATCGAATGTGCTGTACAGCGAGACGATGCTGGCATTCACCGCGCGTTCGCCCCTCAGTGCTGCCACGATCTCGTTCGTTGGCAGAAACTCGCGCCATGGGCCAAGGCCGAGCCGTGCAACATTCGTGCCGGAGAACGGCGTGTTCACCGCGATGAGCCGCCGAACTCGACCGTCTGCGCGGTCGTCGTTGACGAGCATCCGCTTGCCGATGAGGCCGCCCTTACTGTGCGCGACGATCGTGACATTGAGCAAGTCTTTTCGACGCAGATAGCGCTGCAGCATGGTTGCTGTGACGGCAATCGGCCGATGGTTGAAGCCGAGAGCGGCGACATAATGCACCGGATGTCCGAGCGCCGCCAGTCGCTCCCCCACCGGTCGCAGATAGTGCCAGGTCTCGAACACGCCAGGGATGATGAGCACCGGATGCCGGTCGCCGTCGTTCGGCGGTGGCGGGAGCATCCCGTAGCGAAGCGGTCTGAGCCGCGACCGTGCGACGTAGCCGTAGTCGGCGAGGATTTGGATCGCGCGGCTCACGGTACTCGCGCCGCTACTTCTGCTGCTGCAGTTGCACGAGCAATTCCGGGCCGCGCCTATCGAGAACGTTGCCACCAACGCGCACGGCGATCACGAGCAGCACGTTGCCAAGACCGAGGCCGACGAGCAATCCGGCCCAGCCGTAGGCCATGTTGCCGGTCGCCCACGTCATGAGCGCGAGCGCGAGACTAGGAAGCACGAGGATGATGAGCGCGGTCCAGGTGACGAGCATTGACACCATGAGACTGAAGCCGCCCCCCGGCTTCGACTTGAACGGGCTCTCGCCTGGGGCCGGAACCCCAAAGATCACCGCGCCAGATATCACAGAGGAGATTGCAAAACCCGTCAGTAGCACCCCTCCGGTCACTCCGAGCAACGCCGGCAGCAAGTACCAGGTGTCGACCACCCAGACGGTCGCGACCGTCGCGACGAGACACACCGGCACCGCGAATGTCGCGAGGGCGATGACGCGGCCAAGCCGGTCAGCTCGCCCACTCACCCCGGTCTGCAGGTGCAGCGCGTATGCGGTGTTGTCATACGAGACGTCGGTGTAGATCGACAGTGCGAGGAGCAGCGCGACGACGGGACCGACGATGTTTAGGGGCGCGAGGTTCTCACCGGCCCCGGCGATGAAGAGGATCACGATCGGAATCACCGGGATGCTGATGAGTGACTGGGCATAGCGTGGGTCCCGCACCCAGTAGGTGAGCGCACGAGCCGCGACCGCGCCAGTCGCGCTGCCCGGGAAGACCCCGAAGAGTCCAAGCCCGCGTGTGCTCGTCGAGATCGAGGATGATCGTTCCGGCGTTTCCAGCGCCCGCGCGAGTCCAAAACGCCACAGTGCCAAGAACACGCCGAAGGTTGCCAGACCGATCAGGAACTCAATTCCGGCTCTCCCGAAGTCGCCAGTCGCGACATCCGCTGGAACGGCCCAGATCGCACCGACCGGTGTGAAGGCGACAATGTCAGCAATGCGCGGGAGGTCAGCGGAGAGTTGTCGAATGAACTGGCCGCCGAACATCACGATCGGCGCGATGAGCAGCAGCGCCACGATGAGCGCGGCGCTGCGCGCCTCACGAGAGCGCCGACCGGCGTTGAGGCGCGAACCGAGGGCAATGAGCATCCTCGAACCGACGACCGCGGTGAGTACGCCGATGGCCGAGCAGACGACAGCGACCAGTGCCGCGAGCGGGTATTGCCACCACGTCGCGGCAGCCGCGAGTGCGGCGATCGAGGTAACGATGCCCGGCACTCCGAGCACACCACTGACGGTGAGCGAGACGAGCAGCGTGTCGAGCGGAATCGGGAAGGCGACCAGTCGCGCAGGGTCGACGGTCTGGTCGATACCGGCGGTGAGGGCAGGCAGAATCGTCCAGCCAAGAATCAGTGCTGCACCGCCGAGCACGATCGCCGTGCGGGCAAGCTCCGGCGGAGCAAAACTGAGGCCGATGAGCGCGGTGACAACCACCATGAGAATGCCGAGCCCGTATAGCCCGCCAGCGATCGTTGCCACGATCTGCCACGGGCTCGACTTGATTGTGTTGAACAGCAGCAGAAAGCGAAGCCTTACGAGCGTCGCAACCATGCCGGTCCCTCCCCGTGACGACGGCCGCCGACCAGTTCGACAAAGCGATCTTCGAGGGTCGAGCCTGCGCGAACCTCTTCGATGGTGCCGGATGCCAAGACCCGTCCATTGGCAATGACCGCGACATGATCGCACATTCGCTGCACCAGATCCATGGCGTGACTTGAGACGATGACGGTGCCGCCCGAGCCGACGAAGCCCTCGAGAATGTCGCGGATGTTGGCTGCCGAAACCGGGTCGACCGACTCGAACGGCTCGTCGAGCACGAGCACGCGCGGGGCGTGCACGAGCGCGCAGGCCAGGGCGATCTTCTTCGACATGCCGGCGGAGTAGTCAATGACGAGGGTGCTGCCAGCACCCTCTAAGTCGAGGAGGGTGAGGAGTTCGCCGGCGCGTTCGACGACAACATCCCGGTCCATGCCGCTCAGGAGACCCGCGTAGGTGATGAGTTGCAGGCCAGTGAGGCGATCGAATAAGCGCACGCCGTCACTGAGATTCCCGATGATGGACTTGGCGGCGATCAGGTTGGTCCAGACATCCACCCCATGAATACTGATCTGGCCGCTGTCCGGGCGAAGCAGGCCGGTGGCCATCGACAGGGTTGTTGTTTTGCCTGCGCCGTTCGGGCCGACAAGTCCGTAGAAGGAGCCGCTCGGCACCGTGAGGTCGAGGTTGTCGACGGCAACCTTCTCGTCGAAGCGTTTGGTGAGGCCGCGGATCTCGAACGCAGGGCTGTCGGTCGTGGTCATTGATCCTCGGTGGCGTTTGGCGGTGCTTGCGGCGGTGTTGGCGGCGGTGCTTGCTCGGTGCCGAATCACCGCCCACGACACTATGTTGCCAGTCTTGGAGGCGGCTCCGTGTTGCGTGCGGTTTTGGCGCGCACCCTTCGCATTCGCTGTGGCATTCGCTGTGGCGACCGCTGTGGCGACCGGTCTGGCATCCGCTCTAGCATGGGACCGATGACAATTACGGCGGCAGCGGACGGTTCAGCGCTCGGCAACCCAGGGCCCGCTGGCTGGGCATGGTACGTCGACGACGGCTGTTGGTCGGCAGGTGGCTGGTCCCACGCCACCAATAATCAGGGCGAGCTCAAGGCAGTGCTCGAGTTGTTCCGCGCGACGGCGCACATCGACGACGAGCTGCACGTGCTGTGCGACAGCCAATACGTGATCAACAGCGTGACCAAGTGGATGCCGGGCTGGAAAGCCAAGGGCTGGCGCAAGGGCGACGGCAAACCTGTCATGAACCTCGAGTTGCTCAAGGAACTCGACGAGGCGATCGCCGCACGCCGCTACCGCTTCGAGTGGGTGCGCGGCCACGTCGGGCATGTGCTCAACGAAGCGGCGGATACCCGTGCCCGCGGCGCTGCTGAAGCCTTCGCCCGCGGAGCCCGACCTGACAGCGGCCCGGGGTATCCGGGTGCATCGGTGGTGCGTGACTCCGCCGTCGGTCCGCCGCTTGGGTCGGCTGGGTCCAGCACGTTGTTCTAGGGCGGCGAGGCAGCAAGCATCACGCGGGATGTGCTCACTCCCTCTTCTCCGCAGAGAATCTGTGGATACGGGTTATCCACATTTGACTCGAAACTATGTTCTAGTGCGGGACCATAGTTTCATGATCTCGACGGACACCATTGCAGCGGCTATCGGCCTGCTCGACGGCCCTCTTGTCGACGTTGCCGCACTGGACGACGCGGGTGTTATTGCGCTTCAGTCCGCTCTTGGCGCGCTGAGTCGCCTGGCCGCGCGGCACGCCTCAGTTACGGCCGGTGAGCTGTCGCGCCGCTCATCGCGAGAGCTGGGCTATGCGGGATTGGCTCAAGCATCTGGCCACCGCACCCCAGAGGAGTTCCTTCAAGCGGTCACCGGCGTGACGGCTGTCGAGGCCACCAGACTCGTGCGGGTCGGCTCGCTGCCTCCGTCCTCGCCCCTCGCTATCGCGGTCGCCGCAGGAGAGGCATCAGTTGTTGCCGCCGACGCAATCCGACGTGGCCTCGGTAACGCAGACGACGGCACCTCGACTCAGACCCTCGATACCGCGGCTCGCGAACTCCTCGCCGTTGCAGGTTCCGTGACCCCAGAAGCGCTCTACCGCGCAGCGGCGGATGCTCGCAGCCACATCGACCTCGAGGGAGTCGCCACCCGCGAGCGCGAACGACGCGATCAGCGCTACCTGCGTGTGCGGCAACGAGAAGATGGCATGGTGTCCGGGTCGTTCCTCCCGGATCAAGAGGATGGCCAGCTCCTCATTTCGGCGATTGACACGGTGCTCTCTCCGAGGCGAGGTGGTCCACGCTTCGTTTGTGAGAGCGAGCGCTTGGCGGCAGACGAACTCATCGCCGATCCGCGTACCAATGACCAACTCGCGGCAGACGTATTCGTCGACATCATCCGGCTTGCCATCGATGTCGACCCTGGTACAGTCTTCGGCGACCGGTCGGCCCGCCGTTCAGGTCATCGTCACGGCTCACGAACTCGATTCGGGCACCGGCTCAGCGCCATTTCACACCCCGTCAGCGACTCGCACTTGCAGCGAGAGATGGAGGATGCCGGTTTTCCGGCTGTTCGCGTCAACCGAGTTACTGTGAAGCACACCATGTGCGATATTGGCATCGCGACCGAGGACCGACCGACGTGCAGAACGGCATGCTCTTGTGTCGACACCATCACTTGCTCATTCACAACAACGGCTGTGAGATAGAGCGTAGGGGTGCAATGTATTGGCTGACGCCTCCGCAAACGGTTGATCGAGACCGGGTCCCGCGCGCGATGCCAAGCAAGAACTCACAATTCATTCGCGTACCCTTACGGGCATGACTACCACTACCCCGATTACCATGTACGGCGCCGACTGGTGCGGCGACTGTCGCCGCGCAAAGAGCGTTCTCGAAGCCAACTCCGTCGACTTTGAGTACATCGACGTCGAGGCAGTGCCAACAGCAGCTGATGCGGCCAAAGCGATCAGCGGACGCACAAATATCCCCGTCATCACCTTTCCCGACGGCACCCACCAGGTCGAGCCAAGCAACGCTGAGCTGATGGCGAAACTCCGCGAGGTCGGCGCGCTGGTCTGAACCGATCGCACCGGGGTCGCTTGCACATGTATGCGAACGCCGCGCTCTGGCCTCGGCGAGCGCGTCTGGAAGTGCTGCGATCGGAAACCATTGCTGCCAACGGCCGACAGCGGCCAAGCATCGCTCGCGATTACCGCGTACTTCGTCAGACCGCACTCCAACATCCAGAGCTGACAAGCATCGTTTGGCGGCTCCTCGGTCGGGACAGCTCGACGTTTGCCTGGGCTGGCGGCGCAGGTCACGATCAGGGAGTTGAGCCGAGCCGTTCGAGCGAAGTTGTTGATTGGCCAAGCTACTGACCCGGTACCTCGGGGTCGACCTCGCTTGGGGCGAAGGCACCGCGCGCAAACCCGCGAACGAGACCGGCCTCGCCGTGATTGACGAGCGCGGAACTGTGCTCGACGCGGGATGGGCCCGTGGAATCAACGAGGTCGAACAGTGGATCATCCGCTGGGCGACTCCCGGATCGTTTGTCGCGATCGACGCTCCACTGATCGTTCACAATGCGTCAGGGATGCGCGACTGTGAACGCGAGGTCGGCCGCGGCTATGGGCGCTCCCACGTCTACGCGAACGCAAGCAATCTGAACCTGCGCTGGCTCGGCGGTGTGACGCTGTTTGCGCGACTCGATGCTCAGGGGTTTCGCTACCTCGGAGACCCGCAAGCGACCAACGAAGGTGCTCCGACCGTCTTCGAGTGCTACCCGTACACGACCATCGTTGGCGCTGTTGAACTCGGGTACGACGAGAAACGTCCTCGCTACAAACGCCCGGACCGTTCTTTGCCGCTCGCGCTCAGGCGAGCGGCGCGCGCTGAAGCCTGCGACGAACTGGTGCACCGAGTTGCTTCCCTTGCAGCGGCCGATCCACCGCTGCGCCTCGACTCACACGAGGTCACACGTGCCCTCATCGCTGAGCGGGCGCCAATGCTCGATTCGGCATATAAGCACCGCGAAGACCTACTGGACGCGGTGCTCAGCGCGTGGACGGCATCCCTCTGGAACCGGCACGGACTCGACCGGGTTCAACTTCTTGGTGCTGCGAGCGACCCGGATGCTCGCGGGCGGCGCGGCATGATTGTCGCCCCGGCGCGGCCAGAGCAACGCGTGACCAGGATCACTCCCGCTGAAACCACGGTGGATACACCGCGACTTTGAGATGCGTGGTGTCGCTGGGTCCACGTGCGGCTGTGCCTGTACCTGTGCCTGTACCTGTACCTGTACCTGTACTCGTGCCTCGGCCTGCCACGGCCACCGCCACGAGCATCTCCCGCACTCGCTCGCGCATCGGATCGTTTGCGACCCCAATCAACTGGACGGCGTCGAGCGCGACAGTTCCGGGTGCAAGCACTTCGGCACGGAGTAACTGCTCTGGCGTCAGGCGGGAGAAGAATCGCGCTCGGTCGTCCGGCAGCGCCGAGAATCGGGTGAAGCTTCCAGCGGCGTCATCGTCAGCGATGACCGCATCCGCACCCAGCGCGCCGATCGTCGTGACAAGCATGATGAAATCAGTGGATGCCGCTGCGTGCGCCACATCCGACCATCGAGTGCTCTCGACCCGACCACTGCGCAGCTCGTTCCATAGCTCAGCGTTCGGCGAGAGAAAAAACGGTACGCACCGCGCGACAGTCAGGCCCGGCCGAACCTCCGCCATCTCCCGCAGTTCGCGGGTGGGCACAGAACTCAGGTCGATAGCGGGAACCTGGGTGGTAGGCGGAGCGCTCGGGCCCGCCACCGCGCTTTGCGCGCTCCTCAGCTGACCGCTTTCAAGAATCTGTTCGAGGTTGCCGACGTGGGTCAAGTGGTACACCCGTGCGGTGTTGATGCTCGCAGGCGCTGATCTCGAACCAGAACGTGTCGGTTGCCCACCTCGCTCGGCACGCGCAGTTGTGTTCACACGCGGCGGTCGCACTACTGAAGCACGCTTCGGGGTTGGAGGGGCCTTCGGAAAGCAGGTGTCACAGAGCCCAGGCTCGAAGCCATGAATGCACTCGACCGCCACGATTAGAACCAGACACTCAGTCGTGGGGCACGTGGAGAGCGAAAAAGCTGATCGATGGCGACCGCGTCACCGACCCGATGTTCTTGCACGCGTCCTGCTCGCACCAGGGTGGCCGCAGAGACACCGCCGAGGTAGATGGAGCTGAGCTCGGTGATGCCAAGAGTGAGTGCTGCGGCATCCGTTGGAAATTCGTTGACCCGACTGACCTTTCCTGCGCTGAACTCATCGACCTCGAGCAAGTAGCGGCCCGTTGTGAAGTCGAGTGGGTCACTAACCTCGAGACCGATCGTGACTGCATTGGCAGCGCGTGCCGCGCCAAGCTGCGCCGTGCCGAACTGGCGAGCCTCAAGCGCGGCGACCACGTCAACAATCCGCAGCCACAAGTGGCTGTCTCGAGTCACCGTTGCCGCTCTTGGATCGCTCAACTGCCAAGCGAGCGGCTCATCGACCGAGAGCAGGGTTGCCTTCACGAGCGTTACGAGATCCATTTCGACGATGAACCGCCAGAGTGCCAAGTACGCGTCGTCGGTCGCCGCGAGCAAGTACCGCAGGTCCACGTGATGCGCACTGAAATCAGGATCCCCGCCACTCACGGAGTAGATGACGAACCCCTGCGCGACAGCTGATTCGTCGTCGTAGCGCACGACACGCAGAGACCGGCCACGCTCGGCGGTGCCGCGCGCTTCCGTGTCAAGCAAGTCCGGCGCGAGACCGAGCACCGTGTCCCAGAGCCCATCCCAGACTTGAAGTTCCCCCGGCACGTCGAGTCGAGCGCGATCGAATACGGCGCACAGCTCGTCTCGGGACTGCGCGGCAACCACGAAATGCAATCGGCCGGGTGCCGTGTGGCCGGCCCAACCCGTGCGTCGCGTGTCGATCGTCCAGTTCGCGCCGAACGCAGCCGCGCCGAAGCCGAACCGCTCATAGATCGTCGACTCGGACACCGTAATCGCCGCCAGCGAATGTCCCATGGCCGCAGCTGTGCGCAACTCGCCTTCGACGAGCGCGCGTGCGATCCCCCGCCGACGGTGCGTCGGCGCCACTGTCACCGAGCTGATGGCCCACGCTGACACAGTGCGTCCTGGCGAAACAGTCAGTTCTGCCGGCCATGAGCTCACGGTCGCAACGGGCGTGTCTGGTTGTGCGGCGGTTGCGTCGAACACCCCCGTCGTCCTGCGGTCAGCGATGGCGGAGGCGAGCTGTGCGAGGTCGGCGTCGCTCGGCGGCGCGGCGTGGAAGCCGCGGGCATCCGCGTGCAACCAGTGCCAGTGGGCAGTGACGTCAAGCGTGTCGACGAGCCGCAACTGCAGCGAGTGAGCCGCAAGCTGTTCGGTTGAGTGGGAGTCGATCGGCTGGGTCTGGTGCTGGGATGCCACTCAGCGAGCGTAACTCTTTCCGCTGCGTTCGTTCCCGTCTGCTTGCTCCCGCAGCTAGTATCTGGCCATGACTGAATCGGCCACGAACCCGCTTGCGAGCCCCGTCGATACCCTCGCGAGAGGTGCGTGGGGCTGGGTGTTGATTCGAGGTATCCTCGCGATCGTCTTCGGGGTCATCGCACTCATCAGCCCAGCAGTTGCACTTGAAGCAATTGCCATCGTCTTTGGGGCGTACGCGCTCGTTGACGGAGTCATTGCGACCGTGCACTCCATCCGCGTCCGACACGAATTCTCGCGCTGGGGTTGGGTACTCGTACAAGGAATTCTTTCGGCACTTGCTGGACTCGCTGCCCTTGTTCTGCCAGGACTTGTCGGTGCGCTCGGGGCACTCATCGTGCTCTGGACCATTGTCATCTGGAACGTCACACAGGGAGCCGCGACAATTCGGTCAGCTGCTGGTGCTCAGACAGCGCGCCCGAAAGGTTGGGCGGTAGCCGGCGGCGTGCTGAGCATCCTGTTCGGCATCCTCCTCGCGATCCTGATTCTGGTGACACCGGGCGCGACGTTGCTGGGGCTTGTGTGGGTCACGGGAATTTACGCGATCTCTTTCGGCGTGATGCTGGTTGTGGCGGCGGTTCAGGCTCGGGTCGCACGGCGTCGTACATGAGTATCAGTGAGGTCGGCTCGAGCAATGCGCTCCGACTTGATTCGGGCGTTCTCTTCGCGAACTCCGGCCTGCCGCGCACGTTCCATCGCGAGCCAATCCGGCATCGCTTCGAGCAGGTCCTTGAGCTGTACTGTGGTGAAACTCTCGGTAACGTCGGCCCGGGCGAGACCAGAGGTCGAGACTCCGAGCTTGCGCGCAATGACTTCTCGCGGGTGTGGACCGTCGCGGCGCAATGCGCTCAGCCACTCCGGCGGAGCGCTCTGCAATTCGAGAAATGCGGTTCTCGTGACGAGCCCGGCCTGAAAGCTCTCGGGCGCCGCACTGAGCAGGATCCCCAACTTCTTGGCCGCAGTCGCTGGCTTCATCGTCTGATCTGACACATTGCAAGGCTAGCCTGAAGCAGTGCAAGCCTCCCCCGTAACTCCGTTGGCAGTGCACTTCGTCGTTGGCGTGACTCCCGGCAAGTGGGCCAAAGTCTGGGCCGAGCGGATGCCGCGGCATCCGCTGCAGCTCACCAAGGGTGAGCCAGCCGAGGTGCTCGCCGCGCTGCGCACCGGTGACGCCCAGCTGGCCTTCTTGCGGGATCCGGTCTCAACGGCTGAGTTCAACCGGATCGCGCTCTACACCGAACTGCCGGTCGTCGTCGCGCCGAAAGGCCATCTGTTCGAGGCCGCCGAGATCGTCACCGCCTCCGATCTCGAGGCTGAGACGGTACTCACGCAAGCATGGCCGCTCGCCGTTGAATTGGTCGGCGCCAATGCCGGGGTGGCGGTGATGCCGCAGTCGGTTGCTCGCGCCTTGAGCCGTCGGGATGTGATAGTTCGGCCGTATCAAGAGAATGCCGCTGGTGCCGCAGAAACAACCGTGGCACTCGTTTGGTCAACAGATGTGCGGCCTGAACCCCTTGCAACTCTGATTCAGGAGTTCGTCGGAGTGGTGCGGGGGCGCACCGCGAATAGTTCCCGCGGGAGTTAGGCGCCCACGACTGCGCGTGCAGTAACTGCGCGCGCAGTGATCGCACGCTCGCGCATTGCAAGAAAGAGCGGGAACGTGAAGGCGAACGCAGTGATTCCCGAGAGCACAATGTAGAGCCAAGCGCGCTTCATGCCGAGCCGCCGCGCCTCGACGACGATAAGGATGCAGCCAGCGACCGCGACGACGAGCAGATCAACGGTCAGCGACGACACCGCCGGCCCACTGTTCACCCAGTCGCCGATGAAGTCGCGCATCTGCACGATCGCAAGTGCATTGAACGTCCA
>CAZCOC010000018.1:0-12974 GCA_964500075.1 uncultured Salinibacterium sp. | reverse complement strand
GCTGTGATGAGCTTGCGGGCCTCATCGAGATCGATCTCCTCGGCAGCATCGGGGTCGTCAGCGAGCCCAAGCTTCACTGCCGCAGCACTCATGAGGTGCACGCTGACGGTGTTGATCAGCTCAACCGCTGGTACTTCGGCAATGTCACGAATATCGTCTTCGACCGCGTCTGATGGTGGAGTGTTGAGATCAGACACAGGCTTCCTTCGTGATTTGCGCGGCGCTCTGCTAGTGTTTACGAGGCTCCGGGGCGCAAACCCCGGTGCGAAAGTGGAGCTTCTCCCACCTGTTAGCCGCTTCTCAAGGTTACCGGGTAGTTACACCCCGCTAGTGCTGGTCCTTCCAGCTCGGTAGTACTTCAAGGGTGTTTGGCGTTCGCGTCGTGGAATCCCTCTCGTGTGCCTGCGGCATCCGCTGCACTGTGTTCATACAACACAGCAATCGAAGAAAGAGGAGAACCCGCATCAGCGATCCCCGTACCAATGACCGAATCCGCGTTCCCGAGGTAAGACTCGTTGGTCCCGCCGGAGAACAGGTCGGCGTTGTCTCCATCGACGTCGCTCTTCGACTGGCCCAAGAAGCTGATCTGGATTTGGTTGAGGTCGCTCCCAACTCCAAGCCTCCCGTTGCCAAAATCATGGATTACGGCAAGTACAAGTACGAAGAGGCGCAGAAGGCCAAGGAGGCCAGGCGCAACCAAGCCAACACGATTCTCAAGGAGGTGCGTTTTCGCCTCAAGATCGACACCCACGACTACGAAACCAAGCGCAAGCGCGCCGAAGGATTCTTATCCGCCGGCGACAAGGTCAAAGCCATGATTTTGTTCCGCGGCCGCGAGCAGTCCCGCCCAGAACAGGGTGTTCGACTGCTTCAGCGCTTTGCCGAGGATGTCGCGGACTTCGGTTCAGTTGAATCCACCCCGATGATTGATGGTCGCAACATGGTCATGGTCATCGGACCCCACAAGACCAAAGCAGCGGCGAAAGCCGAGGCGGATGCGCGAAAGGCGGCAAATAAGCCAGTGCGCACAGCGACCCCGACCGCTGCTACCCCGACACCTGCTACCCCGACACCTGCGAAGACCACAGCACCTGCTGCGAAGGCCACAGCGCCTGCTGCGAAGGCCGCAGCGCCTGCTGCACCAAAGAAGCCAACAACGAAAGAGGTAACAGATGCCTAAGCAGAAGACGCACTCCGGTGCGAAGAAGCGCTTCAAGCTCACCGGCACCGGCAAGGTCATGAAGCAGCAGGCCGGCATGCGCCACAACCTGGAGGTCAAGAGCGGCAAAAGGAAGCGCCGACTGAACCAGGAAGAGGTCCTTGCTCCGCAGGACGCCAAAGTCATCAAGAAGCTTCTGGGCAAGTAGAGCTCAAGCAAATAAGGGTCAGGTAAACAAGAAATGGCAAGAGTAAAGCGGGCGGTCAACGCCCACAAGAAGCGCCGCGTCATCCTCGAGCGCGCATCCGGCTACCGCGGTCAGCGTTCGCGTCTGTACCGCAAGGCCAAAGAGCAGGTAACGCACTCGCTCGTCTACGCATACCGCGACCGCAGGGCGCGCAAGGGTGACTTCCGCCGCCTGTGGATTCAGCGCATCAACGCCGCGTCGCGCGCGAACGGCTTGACATACAACCGCTTCATTCAGGGTCTCAATCTGGCTGGCATCGAGGTCGACCGTCGCATCCTCGCTGACCTCGCGGTCACTGAGCCCGCCACGTTCGCCGCAATCGTCGCCACGGCGAAGGCTGCGCTGCCGGCAGACACCTCTGCGCCGAGAAGCGCGGCGTAACCTGACGTTCGGCGGCTCAGCCTAGGCTTATCGACATGATCGGTAACCCGCGCTCACCGCGAGTGCGTGCTGTTGCGAAACTTGCCAAAAGAGAAGCCCGGTCCCAGACCGGGCTTTTTCTTTTGGAAGGCCCGCAAGCGGTGACAGAGGCGCTCGGATTTCGACCTGAACTGCTGACCGACCTGTTCGCAACCCCGACGGCACTTGAGCGCCACAGCGAGCTCGCCGGTCGCGCCAAGAAGGCCGGACTCAAAGTGGAGTTCGTGACCGAGCAAGTGCTCGACGCGATGGCCGATACCGTCACGCCGCAGGGCATCGTCGCGGTGTGCCGCCAGTTTCCGACATCGCTCAAGGAGATCCTCGCGAGTGGTCCGCGCCTGATCGCGATTCTCGAAGAAGTGCGCGATCCCGGGAACGCTGGCACGATCATCCGGGCAGCCGATTCTGCAGGTGCAGACGCTGTCATCTTCACCGGGCGCACCGTCGATCTGTACAACCCGAAGGTGGTTCGGGCAACCACTGGCTCGCTCTTCCATATTCCCGTCGCGGTCGGCGCGGAGCTCAAGGAAGTGCTCGAGCGCACGCGCAGGGCCGGGCTGCAGACACTTGCTGCTGACATCAAGGGTGACGATCTGCTCGGCGCGCGGAACGACGGAGTCCTTGCGCGCCCAACAGCGTGGCTGTTCGGCAACGAGGCTCACGGCTTAAGTGACGAGCACGTTGTGCTGGCCGATCGCGCCATCTCAGTGCCGATCTACGGGCACGCCGAATCGATGAACCTCGCGACCGCGGCATCCGTCTGTCTGTATGAGAGCGCCTTCGCCCAGCGCAGCTGAGGTGTGAGGCGATTCGTTGTGGACGTAGCTTTCTCGCGCTGAAAGACTCGCCGCATGGGAAAGTTCGCGTCAATGGTCGGTGCATCCGCAGTGATCCTCATGGCGATAGCCGGTTGTTCGGTGGTCGTTGAGGCACCCGCGACTCCCTCCGTTGCGGAATCGCCAGCTGCGACAGCAGCTGACGACGCCTCCCAGATCAACGGCTTGTACCAGGTCACGATCACCGAGGACGAACTGGCGGCGGGGGCGTGACGGACCAAGACGTGACGGACCAAGACGTGACGGGCCGAGACGTGATCAATGAGTATGCGGGTCTCTACTTCTGGAGTTTTGAGGACGGGCGATGGGCTTACGATCAGACCTCTGAGAAGCGTCTCGACAACCCGGGCGGTGTCGGGGATTACGTCATTGGCGGGTCCTTGTACACGCACTACTGGGGTGACAACGTCACAGACGTTACTGCCGCGACACTGACTGTCCTCGCCGACGGATCGCTTCAGTTCACCAACATCGTCGACGGGGACCCAGCGTTTCAGCGAGTGTCCGAGGTGACATTCGGCCTGCATCCATGGGTCAGGGTTGGCGAAGCACAGTGACCGCGGGCGCGCACTAAACTCTTTTCTTGTGCCAGACTCCACCGCCATAACCGACGAGGGCTTAGCCGCGGCCACCGATTCAGCACTCGCGTCTATCGCCGCGTCGACCACCGTGTCTGAGTTGCGTATCGCGCGCGCGGCCCACGTCGGTGAGTCATCGCCACTGGTGCTGCTGAACGCGAGCCTCAAGTCGGTACCCGCAGAGGATCGCGCTGCCGCCGGCAAGCTTGTCGGGCAGGCGCGCGCACGCGTGGCTGAGGCCATGTCCGAGCGGGAGTGCGAACTCGTTATCGCCGAGGAGAGCGAGCGTCTCACCAGTGAGATTCTGGATGTCACCGCAGTGCCGATCCGTTGGCAGGCCGGGGCGCGGCATCCGCTCAGCCTGCTCATGGAGTACATGGCAGACATCTTCGTCGGCATGGGTTGGGAAGTGGCGGAGGGACCGGAACTCGAGAACGAGTGGTTCAACTTCGACGCGCTGAACTTCGACGAAGATCACCCGGCCCGCGCCATGCAGGACACCTTCTTTGTTGACCCGGTTGACTCGCATCTGGTGCTTCGCACCCACACGAGCCCGGTGCAGGTGCGGTCGCTGCTCGATCGACCGCTGCCGGTCTACGTCGTCGCGCCCGGTCGCGTGTTTCGCACTGACGAACTCGACGCGACGCACACGCCCGTGTTCCACCAGATCGAGGGCATCGCAATCGACAAGGGACTGACGATGGCGCATTTGCGCGGCACACTCGAACACCTGGCCCGCGCCATGTTCGGCGATGGCGCTCAGATCCGTCTGCGCCCCAACTATTTTCCGTTCACAGAACCAAGCGCCGAGATGGATGTCTGGCAGCCGAACGCCAAGGGCGGCGCACGCTGGGTGGAGTGGGGCGGTTGTGGCATGGTCAACGCGAACGTGCTGCGCTCGGCCGGCATTGACCCGAGCGAGTACCAAGGCTTCGCGTTCGGGATGGGCATCGAGCGCACGCTGCAGTTCCGCAACGAGATGAACGACATGCGCGACATGGTCGAAGGCGACATCCGCTTTTCGCAGCAGTTCGGCATGGTGGTCTGATGCGCATCCCGCTGAGTTGGCTTGGCGAGTTCGTCGACCTCCCGGAAGACCCATCACTCGAACACGTGCACTCGGCCCTCGTCAAGGTTGGCTTCGAAGAAGAGGACGTGCACGGCTTCGAGCTGACCGGGCCGGTGGTTGTCGGTCAGGTGCTCGAGTTCACGTCGGAACCGCAAGCAAACGGCAAGACCATCAACTGGTGTCAGGTGGATGTCGGCGAGGCAGAGCCGCGCGGAATCGTCTGTGGTGCCCACAACTTTTCCGTCGGAGACAAAGTTGTCGTCTCGCTACCCGGTGCTGTGCTGCCGGGCCCGTTTCCGATTGCCGCGCGCAAGACCTACGGTCACGTCTCGGACGGCATGATCGCGTCGAAGCGCGAACTCGGTCTTGGCGACGAGCACGATGGCATCCTGAGATTGGCGTCCCTCGGACTTGACCCAAAAGTCGGCACGGATGCCATCACCCTGCTTGGACTCGACGACGTGGCTGTCGAGGTCAACGTGACGCCAGACCGTGGCTATGCAATGTCTATTCGCGGAATCGCTCGGGAGTATTCGCACTCGACCGGAGCCGCGTTCCGCGACCCTGCGCTGAATTCCGACCTCGTCGAACTCGCTGCAGCACCGGTGAGCGGATTCGAGTTGCACATTGACGACCGAGCCCCCATTCGCGGGCGGGTCGGCGCGACGGTCTTTGTCGCTCGGGTGGTTCGCGGAGTCGACCCGACCAAGCCGACGCCGGCCTGGATGGTCGCGCGACTGAGCCTTGCTGGCATCCGCTCGATCACACTCATTGTCGACATCAGCAACTACGTCATGCTCGAGCTTGGCCAGCCGAACCACGCCTACGACCTCGGTGCGCTGACCGGCGGCATCACCGTGCGCCGGGCCGCGCCGGGGGAGACCATCACGACCCTCGATGGCAAAGGTCGCACGCTCAGCCCGGAGGATCTCGTCATTGCGGACGAGACGGGCGCCATCGGCATTGCTGGCGTCATGGGCGGTGCGGCAACTGAGATCAGCGATTCCTCGACTGATGTGCTCATCGAGGCGGCACACTTCGATCCGGTTTCGATCGCGCGGTCTGCTCGCCGTCACAAGTTGCAGAGCGAGGCATCCCGCCGTTTCGAGCGCGGCGTCGACCCGAAGATTGCGGCGATTGCGGCGGCGCGAGTCACCCAGTTGATCGTCGAACTGGCCGGCGGAACCGCGGACACCCTCGGGGCCGTTCTCGACAGCGGCACGGTTTCGCAGCCGATCGAGCTCGCACCCGATTTCGTCGCTCGCATCGTCGGAGTCGACTTCTCTGAGGAGGAGATCACCGATTCACTTGTGGCGATCGGGGCGAAGCTGGAAGGGCTCGGCGGCGCAGGGAGCGGCATTGGCGCGGACACTGGCTCCGGCTCTGGCGCTGGCTCTGGCGCTGGCTCCGGCTGGCTCGTCACTCCACCGAGCTGGCGCCCGGACTTGACGGATGCCGCGACCCTCGCCGAGGAGGTCGCCCGAATTGTCGGTTATGACCGCATCCCTTCGCTGTTGCCGGTGGCCCCGCCTGGACGCGGACTGACGCGTGAACAACGGTTGCGGCGCACGACCGCGAACGGATTGGCCGCCGCGGGGCTCACCGAGGTACTCGCGTATCCATTTGTTTCCGAGCCGAGCAACGACTTGTTTGGGCCGCTCGATGGCGACGATGTGCCAGCGGTTAAGCTCGCCAACCCTCTCGACCCGGATGCCGCATGGTTGCGAACCTCGCTCCTGCCCGGGCTTGTTGCTATCGCGCGCCGCAACCTCTCACGCGGCCTGACCGACCTCGCGATCTTCGAGATCGGAAACGTTTTCCTCCCTGCGGCAGGCACCCGCTACGGCAGCGCGAGCCTACCGCTCGGTGGAGCTGCGCCTGCCGAGGGAGAACTCGCGGCGCTGCACGCGAGCATCCCGGCGCAGCCGTGGCAGCTTGGCGCGCTGTTCCTCGGCGATGCCGTCGCCAAGCAACCCGGTCAGTCGCCAATCGCGCGCGGCGTCGCTGACGCAATCGCCACCGCGCAGCACGTTGCCAATTCACTTGCTGTTTCGCTTGAGGTCGTCACCGGATCGCATCGCTCGATGCACCCTGGCCGTACGGCCGAGCTGCGAATCGGCCGCGAGCGAGTCGGCCTCGCTGGCGAACTGCTGCCGTCGCTCGCGGTCGAGTTCGACCTTCCTCGAGTCGTCGCGCTCCTTGAGCTCGACCTCGACGCCATGATTGCCGCAGCGACCGGCGAGATCACGGCGGTGCCGATCGCATCAATGCCGGCCGCGACGCAGGATGTCTCGCTCGTCGTCCCTGAGTCAGTGCGAGCATCCGAGTTGAAGGCAATCATCGTGGAAGGCGCAGGAGAGCTGCTCGAGCACCTTCGGTTGGTCGACGAGTATCGCGGGGCGGGTCTACCTGCTGGCAGTAAATCCCTGACGTTCGCCATGCGGTTCCGCGCAGCCGATCGCACGCTCACGGCCGCAGAAGCGACCGAGTCAAAGAATGCTGCCGTGACTCTTGCCGGCGTTCGACTGGGAGCAGTGCTGCGCGAGTAGTCCGGCTCGCTCGCTGCGCGCACCGACTCCCAGTCCGACCGAGGGGGGCGTTACTTCTTGCCGCCGCCGAGCATCCCAGCCAGGGCGCCACCGATGAGGTCTTGGCCTTGCTTGCTGCTCAGCAGGCCGCCGATCATGCCACCAAGGTCACCGATGCCGCCGGCTGGCGCTTCTTCGGCCTCCTTGGCTGCCTCCTTGGCTGCAGGTGCAGCCTTCTGCCCGAAGAACTGGCTCCCCACCCAGGCGAGTACGATCGGCGCGATGATCGGGAGCACCTGAGCGATGATATCGCCGGCGACGTTCGTGTTCTTGCCGACCGCTGCGGCGACATCGCCGCTCTTCGAACCGAAGACGTTCTTGACGATCTTCTGTCCGTCATCGGTGTTGATGTCAGCAACTTTCGCTTTGCCGGCTGGCACTTTGGCGCTGTGGCGTTCGAGTGCGCCCTCGAGCGATTCGGCCCCCTCTTTGCTTTTGCTGGCGTTGGCAGCAAGACCACCGATGATGGCGGGAACCGCGGCCTTGACCGCAAGCTCGGCCATGTTCTCGTCGATTCCGAGCTTCTTGGCGATGTCGCCGATTGGGAGCATTGCGATGAGGCCATCGAAGTCTGACATTGAATCTCCTTTGTGCTGGGCGCTCCTGTCGAGCATCCACTCGGAATAAGGCTAGCGATTCGCGCGCCGCAGCGTGAGACAAGTACGCTTTGACGTATGACAGCCACGACCACCGCCCGCAGCGCTCTGCTGCGCGCTGCGGTGACAGCTGGCAGCAACCGACGCAGCCGCGGCGAGCGACGCTAGGCGTCGTTTCGCGCCCGGCCGATAGCAGCCGATCGCGAGCCGCCGCCGTTCTGCCTCCCTCGCCCGTTCACGTCATTAAGGTTGAGTCATGTCCCTATCGGTTGCCGTTGCCGGTGCCAGCGGCTACGCCGGCGGCGAAGTGCTGCGTCTGCTGTCTGCGCATCCCGAGTTCGAGGTCACTACCGTCACCGCGTTCCAGAATGCGGGTCAGCGCCTCATCGATACACAGCCTCACTTGCGATCTCTTGCCCAGCTCGAACTGAAGCCGACGGATGCCGCGGGCCTCGCCGACCACGATGTGGTGTTCCTCGCTCTCCCGCACGGCAAGTCCGGCGAGCTCGCGGCCGGACTCCCGGCCGACACGCTGGTTATCGATTGCGGGGCTGACCACCGTCTCACTGACGAGGACGCTTGGCGGCAGTTCTATGGCGGCGAGTTCTTTGGGGCATGGACCTACGGACTGCCGGAACTCGTGCTCGCAGACGGGGGAACTCAACGCAGCGCGCTCGTTGGCGCAACGCGAATTGCAGTTCCGGGCTGCAATGCGACAGCCATCACGCTGGGGCTTGCACCGGGCATCCGTGCCGGCGTCATTGGGGGTGGGGACCTCGTCTCGGTGCTTGCGGTAGGCCCGTCCGGCGCTGGCAAGAGTCTACGAACCGAGCTCCTCGCGAGCGAGATTTTGGGTTCGGCGAGCGCGTACGGCGTTGGGGGAGTGCATCGCCACAACCCGGAGATCCTGCAGAACTTGCGGCGCTCTGGCGGGGTTGATATGAGCATCTCCTTCACTCCCGTGATCGTGCCGATGAGCCGCGGCATCCTTGCCACCTCGACGGCGCGACTGAAACCCGGCGTCAGTACTGCTGCTGTTCGTGAGGCGTGGGAACGCGCCTACGCTGATGAGCCATTTGTGCATCTGCTGCCGGAGGGGCAGTACCCGCGAACTGCCGACACGGTTGGAGCCAACACCTGCCTTATTGGTCTGGCTATCGATGAGGCCGCAGGTCGGGTCGTTGTCGTGAGCGCACTCGATAATCTCGTGAAGGGAACCGCCGGGGCTGCCATCCAGTCCGCCAACATCGCACTCGGCTTTGCCGAGACGACCGGGCTGAGCGTTGACGGGGTGGCCCCGTGAGCGTCACGGCGGCTCTCGGGTTCGAGGCCGCAGCCGTCGCAGCCGGGCTCAAGTCGAGTGGCGGACTCGACCTTGCCGTGGTCGTTAATCGCGGACCGCTGCAGCACGCAGCAGCGGTATTCACGAGCAATCGCTCGAAGGCCAATCCGATCATCTGGTCGCAGCAGGTGATCGCGGATGGCACGGTTTCCGCAATCGTGTTGAACTCCGGCGGAGCGAACTGCTTCACCGGGGCACAAGGCTTTCAAGCGACGCACGCCACCGCAGAGGCCGTCGCCGAGGCAATTGGGATTTCGGCGGGCGACGTGTTGGTGTGTTCGACGGGGCTTATCGGCGACCAGCTTCCGCTCGAAAAGGTGCTCGCCGGGGTCACGGCGGCCAGCGCAGCGCTCGGTCATCACGGCGAGGACGCGTCGCTCGCGATCATGACGACGGACTCCAAACCGAAGCGTTCGATCAAAGTCGGGCCGGGGTACACGATCGGCGGTATGGCCAAGGGCGCAGGCATGCTTGCGCCGGGGCTTGCCACCATGCTCGTCGTCATCACGACGGATGCCGCGGTGCAGCCAGGCGCGCTTGATCGCGCACTCCGCGAAGCCACCCGACTGAGTTTCGACCGACTGGATTCCGACGGCTGCATGTCAACCAACGATCAGGTCTCGCTGCTTGCGAGCGGAGCCTCCGGAGTCACCCCGAGCGACGTTGAGTTCACGGAGTTGCTCACCGAGGTTTGTACGGACTTGGCTGAGCAATTGCAGGCCGACGCTGAGGGCGCGAGCCACGACATCCGCATCGAGGTGGTTGGCGCGGCGAGCGAAGACGACGCGGTGACCGTCGGACGCTCCGTCGCGCGCAACAACCTGTTCAAAGCCGCCGTGTTCGGCAACGACCCAAACTGGGGCCGAGTGCTCGCTGCAATCGGCACGACGGATGCCGCCTTCGATCCGTACAGCGTTGACGTGAGCATGAACGGGGTCCGGGTGTGTCACGCTGGCGCCCCAGATCGCCCCCGGACCGAGGTCGACCTGAGCCCGCGGTTGGTCGAGCTGCTGATCGATCTGCACGCCGGAACCGAAACGGCGACCATTCTGACCAACGACCTGACCCATGACTACGTGCACGAGAACTCGGCGTACGCCAGCTGATGACGAACGAATCCGTCAGCGCGACGCAACAGCGCGCGGCAGCGAAAGCTGCGGTACTGATTGAGGCACTGCCGTGGCTCAAGCGCTTTCACGACGAGATCGTTGTCGTCAAGTTTGGCGGCAACGCCATGATCGATGACGATCTCAAGCGGGCGTTTGCCGAAGACATGGTCTTCTTGCGCTATGCGGGCGTTAAGCCGGTTATCGTCCACGGCGGAGGGCCGCAGATTACGGCCGAGCTCGAGCGTCGCGGCATCCGAAGTGAATTCAAGGGCGGGTATCGCGTCACGACTGCCGAGGCGATGCCAGTCATTCGGCAGGTGCTCGCTGAGCAGGTCGGCGGGGAGCTTGTGCGACTGATCAACGCGCATGGCGACATTGCGCACGGCCTCTCGGGTGAGGAGCACGGGCTGTTCACGGGGGCTGTGCGCGGCGCCGTCATCGACGGCGAAGCTTTGGATCTCGGCCTCGTTGGCGAGGTGACGGACGTCGATCCGACCGGCGTTCTTGAGCTGTTGACGCAGGGGTTCATCCCGGTGATCTCCTCGATCGCGATCGGCGAGCAGAGCTTGCTGAACGTGAACGCGGATTCTGCGGCGGCGTCGCTTGCCGTCGCGCTCGGTGCCGCAAAGCTCGTCATTCTCACGGATGTCGCCGGCCTGTACCGAGACTGGCCGGACCGCGAATCGCTCGTCTCGATCATCACGACGACCGAGCTTGAAGCGCTGCTGCCGAGTCTCGAATCCGGCATGATCCCGAAGATGACGGCGTGTCTCGATGCGGTCAACGCCGGAGTGCCGAAGGCGGCCATCATCGACGGTCGAGACCCACACGCAATCCTCATCGAGGTCTTCACTGACCAAGGAATTGGCACGGAGGTTGTTGCGCCATGACTTGGCAAGAGGACTACTCGAATCGCATGATGAAATCGGCGGCGCTCCCGGCGCGCGAGCTTGTGCGCGGCGAAGGCTGCTACGTCTGGGATGAGACGGGTTTTGCCTACCTCGACTTCCTCGCCGGTATCGCCGTCAACTCGCTCGGACACGCGCATCCGGTGTTGGTGGATGCTGTGAGTCGCCAAGTTGCGAGGCTCGCGCACGTGTCCAACTACTTTGCGAACCCGCCGCAGCTTGAGCTTGCTGAGCGCCTGCTGCGCTTGGCGGGAACGCGGGCGGCGGCGGGCGCAGACGTTGATGCTGTCGCCAATGGTCGCGTCTTCTTCTGCAACTCGGGCGCCGAGGCAATCGAGGCGGCGATGAAGCTCGCGAGACGCACCGGTCGGCCGCGCATCCTGTCGCTCAAGAATTCATTTCATGGCCGCACCATGGGCTCATTGGCGCTCACCGGCAAGCCGGCGCTGCGCGAGCCGTTCGAACCACTTGTTCCAAATGTCGACCATATCGATTCGGCGATCGACGCCCTCGAAGCAGCCTTGGGCCCGGATGTCGCGGCTCTCGTCGTTGAACCGATCAAGGGCGAGGCCGGAGTGATCCCGCTCCCGCGCGGGTACCTCGAGGCAGCTCGTGAACTGACTCGGGCGCACGGGGCGCTCCTGATCGTTGATGAGATTCAGACCGGTGCCGGTCGCACCGGCGAGTGGTTCGCGTTTCAGTGCGCTGGCATTCTGCCGGATGCCATCACGGTCGCCAAAGGGATCGGTGGCGGTGTTCCGATCGGTGCGCTGGTGACCTTCGGCGCCGCCTCCGAGCTCTTGACGGCCGGCCAGCACGGCAGCACCTTCGGCGGCAACCCGCTCGCGACCGCAGCCGCGAATGCGGTGCTCGGCGAGATCGAGGCAGCCGGACTGGTCGAGAACGCTCGCGTGCGCGGCAAGCAGTTGGTCGCCGCAATCACCGGCCTCCCGCTCGTCGAAGAGGTTCGCGGGGCTGGCCTGCTCATCGGCGTTGGCTTGAGTGCTCCCGTGGCATCCGCCGTCGTCGCACGCGCGCTGGAACTTGGCCTCATCATCAACGCTCCAAACGACTCGAGCATCCGCCTCGCTCCGCCGCTCATCATTGGCGATTCGGAGATCACCGAGTTCATCCAGAAGTTCACCGCGGTACTCACCGAGGCGGAACTCGCCGAGGCACAACTCACGAACAGAAGCGAGGCACCGGCATGACGAGGCACTTCCTGCGGGACGACGACCTGAGCCAAGCGGAGCAGACCGCCATCCTTGACCTCGCGGAGCAAATCAAAGCCGACCGTTGGAGTCGCAAGCCGTTGGCCGGCCCGCAGACCGTTGCCGTGATTTTCGACAAGTCTTCGACCCGCACGCGCGTGTCGTTCGCGGTCGGCATTGCGGACCTCGGGGGAGTGCCGCTCATCATCTCGACCGCGAACAGTCAGCTCGGGGGCAAGGAGACGGCGTCTGACACTGCCAGAGTGCTTGAACGGCAAGTTGCCGCAATCGTCTGGCGCACGTACGGGCAATCGGGGCTCGTCGAGATGGCGGCTGACACGACTGTGCCGGTCATCAATGCCCTGAGTGATGAGTTCCACCCCTGCCAGTTGCTCGCCGATCTGCTGACGATTCGCGAACACAAAGGCACCCTCGCCGGGCTCACTGTCGCATTTGTCGGCGACGGTGCAGACAACATGGTGCACTCCTATTTGCTCGCCGGGGCGACGGCCGGTATGCACGTGCGCGTGGCCTGCCCGGTCGCATATCCGCCGGACGAGCGGGTCGTGGCCGATGCCGACGCGATCGCGGTTCAGAACGGCGGCTCGGTCACGATCATGACCGACCCGGCCCAAGCCGTTGCGGGGGCCGATGTGGTGGTGACGGATACCTGGGTGTCAATGGGCAAGGAGGACGAGAAGGCGGCGCGGGTAGCATCCCTCTCTCCATACAAGGTGGATACCGTGATGATGGCGCTCGCGAAGCCGGACGCGATCTTCCTGCACTGCCTACCGGCTGACCGTGGTTACGAGGTGACCGGCGAGGTGATTGACGGACCGCAAAGCGTCATCTGGGACGAAGCCGAGAACCGCCTGCACGCCCAAAAGGCGCTCATGGTCTGGCTCCTAGAG
>CAZCOC010000017.1:0-13237 GCA_964500075.1 uncultured Salinibacterium sp. | reverse complement strand
GCCAGTGCCAGTGCCAGTGCCAGTGCCAGTGCCAGTGATCAGTGATCAGTGATCAGTGATCAGTGCCCAGTGATCAGTGATCAGTGTCCAGTGAGGCGTCCCATGAGCTTCGCTGTGACGGATGGCCTGCTGGTGACCCGTTCCTCGGTATCCGCCATCGACATGGCGGCGAGCCCTGCATTCGCGCCGAGAAAGCGCAGCGGCTCCGGCTCCCATAGCGGAGAAACATGGTTCACCCAAGGCAACCTGACAAGCTCAGAATCAGTTCTCGTGATGAGATCGGCGAGCGTTCGACCTGCGAGATTTGTCGTGCTCAGCCCGTCGCCGACATAGCCACCCGCCCAAGCGATGCCTGTCGCAGGGTCGAAGCTCGCGCTCGCATGCCAGTCGCGCGCGACACCGAGTGGGCCGCCCCAACGGTAAGCGACCGCAACGTCGCCGATCATCGGAAACAGCTCGCCCAGAGCTTTGCGAAGATGCTCAAACACGCGTGGCGATCGGTCGTACTCTGGCTTGATCGAACTGCCCCAGTGGTAGCGAGCGCCTCGACCTCCGAAGGCGAATCGGTTGTCGGCGGTTCGCTGCCCGTAGATCAACAGGTGCCGGTAGTCAGCGAAGGTCTGCCCGTGTTCGATTCCGATCTCATCCCACAGTGAATCTGCAAGCGGCTCGGTCGCGATCATGAGCGAATACAGCGGTAGCACTCGACGCTTCGTCGCGTGCATGGTCGCGCCGTACCCTTCCAGTGCGACAACGATAGTGCCGCAGCGCACCGCGCCCCGCGCCGTCGTCACAGCACGCGGCGCAAAATCGAGCACCTCAGTCTGCTCGTATATTACGACCCCACGCATCTCAAGCGCCCGCGCGAGGCCTCGAACGAGTTTGGCGGGATGGATGCTGGCGCAGTTCGGATCGAAGCTCGCACCGATAGCGCCTGCCGCAGGCTGTGGCCCACGAAGTTCGAGCGAGTCAACACCGTACTCCGCCGCTTCCGCGACCTCTGCGCGCGCGGCGGCCAATTGCACGTTCGAGCGCGCGAAGCTCAGCGTTCCGCCTTTGAGATAGTCGATTTCGATTCCAGCGGATGCTGCGGCTGCCCCAACCTCGTCGACGGTTGCGATCATCGCCCTTCGCATCGCGAGCGCTGCCTCGCGGCCATAGCTGCGCTCAAGGGAAGCGGTCGAGCGCGGAAACAGGGCGCTGCACCAGCCGCCGTTCCGTCCCGATGCCCCGAAACCGGCAATCTCCTTCTCGAGCACGGCAATGCTGAGGGCCGGGTTGCGCTCCTTCAAGTACCACGCCGTCCACAAACCGGTAAGCCCTCCGCCGATGATTGCAACATCGACGTCGAGGTCTCCGTCGAGCGCCGCCCGTGGACTGAGCTCGTCTGGCACGGTTGCGTGCCAGTAGCTCAACGTGCGGTAGTCGACCGCCACAGTCAGATCAGGGTTTCGCAGAACAGGGTTTCGCAGATCAGAGTTTCGCAGATCAGAGTTTCGCAGATCAGAGTTTCGCAGATCAGAGTCTCGTCCACGCCTCGGTGAGCACGGAGCGCAGGATGCCCTCGATTTCGTCGAACTCAGCCGGCCCGATCGTCAGGGGTGGGGCAAGCTGGATCACCGGGTCACCGCGGTCGTCCGCGCGGCAGTACAAGCCAGCGTCGAACAGGCCCTTCGATAAGAAGCCGCGCAACAGCCGCTCTGACTCGTCGTCATTGAAGGTCGTTTTTGTCGCCTTGTCCTTGACGAGTTCGATTCCGAAGAAGTAACCGTCGCCTCGAACGTTGCCGACAATGGGCAAATCGCTCAGTCGCTCGAGTGCAGCCCGGAACAGCGGAGAGTTCTCGCGTACCCGCTCATTCAGTTTCTCCTCTTCAAAGATGTCGAGGTTCGCGAGGGCAACGGCCGACGAGACCGGGTGCCCTCCGAAGGTATAGCCGTGATAGAACGACGTTGCGCCGTGCTTGAACGGCTCGTACACCCGATCCGACACGATCGTGGCACCGATGGGTGAGTAGCCGCTCGTCATTCCCTTCGCGCAGGTGATCATGTCTGGCACGTAGCCGTAGGCGTCGCACGCGAAGAACTCGCCAATCCGACCAAAGGCACAGATGACCTCGTCGCTCACCAGCAGCACGTCGTACTGGTCGCAGATCTCTCGGACTCGCGCGAAATAGCCGGGAGGCGGCGGGAAGCACCCGCCGGAGTTCTGCACGGGTTCGAGGAAGACTGCAGCGACCGTCTCTGGACCCTCAAAGAGAATCATCTCCTCGATGCGGTTTGCGGCCCACAGCCCGAACTCACGTTCAGCAGTCGCCTCGTCTGCGCCGTGGGACGCAACGAAGCCCATCTCATCCGCCCGATAAAAGTTCGTGTTTGGAACCCGGAATCCGCCCGGCACGAGTGGTTCGAACATTTCTTTCATGGCCGGGATGCCCGTGATGGCGAGCGCTCCCTGTGGGGTTCCGTGGTAGGCCACAGCGCGCGAGATGACCTTGTGCTTAGTCGGGCGACCCTGCAGCTTCCAGTAGTACTTGGCGAGCTTGAACGCGGTTTCGACCGCTTCACCGCCTCCGGTGGAGAAGAACACCCGGTTGAGGTCCCCTGGCGCGTAGCCGGCAAGTCGATCGGCCAGTTCGATGGCGCTCGGATGTGCGTACGACCAGAGCGGAAAGAATGCGAGCTCCTCGGCCTGCTTCGCGGCAACCTCAGCCAGTCGGCGTCTTCCGTGTCCGGCATTGACGACGAACAACCCGCTCAGTCCGTCGAAGTAGCGCCGTCCAGTGCTGTCCCAGATGTGATGACCCTCGCCCTTGACGATGATCGGTACGCCGTTGCCGTTCTCCATCACCGATTGGCGCGTGAAGTGCATCCAGAGATGATCTTTAGCTTTTTGCTGGAGCTCGGTTTCGTTCCAGATATCGGTGTGTGTGATTGTCATTTCTTCTTACCTAGTTCCCCAGTTGTAGAACTGCTTTTGCAGTTTCAGATAAACAAACGTCTCGGTTGATTGAACTCCGTCGATGCCTCGAATCTGCCTATTGAGCAGCTCGATCAGGTCGTCATCGTTCTCGCATACGACTTCGGCGAGAATGTCGAAGCTGCCGGCTGTCAGCACAACGTAGTCGACGGCAGCAAGTTGGCTGAGCGCTTCGGCGACGACCGTGGTGTCACCGGAGACTCGGATTCCGACCATTGCCTGACGATAGAAACCGAGTTGAAGTGGGTCAGTGACAGCAACGACCTGCATCACTCCAGAATCCGTGAGCTTTTGAACGCGTTGGCGCACGGCCGCTTCGCTCAGTCCGACCGCTTTGCCGATCTCGGCATAGGACCGTCGGCCATCGTCTTGCAGTTGTTCAATAATCGCCTTCTACACCTCGTCGAGCTGCACGGTCCTGGAACCGATCGGGCGAGAGAGTGAAGCCATGCTCCGATTCTGTCACTCCTGAGCCACCCATACAAGCGATTCCGAAGCGACAACTCGGTTTTGCTGTCGAAATCAGTTGAATCCTCGGTGGATGCCACGGAGTCTCCTTCGCTAGGTAAGTGAGATCTCTGCATCCGCTGAACTTCAGCGCTGCGATCGCCGCCGGCAACACAACCGTGCTCAAACTGAGCGATACGACGCCGTCATCAACCCGGTTGCTCGCAGAGATCGCCGCCGAATTTCTGCCCAAGGGCGTGCTCAACGTGATCACGGGTAACGCCACGACCGGAGCCTCATGATTGATCACAAGACCCCGCAGATGGTGTCGACCACCGGTTCGCGCCGGGATGGAAGTGGCGAGAGCCGCGGCAGCCGATCTCACGCGTGTGCATCGTGAGCTCGGCGGCAAACGTCACGGCACAACCGGCTACTTCTCTGAAGCCACAATTCTTTCTGGCCTCGAGCGCTCCGGCTTCGGCAAGGACCTCTCAAGCTACGGGTTCGAGGACTACACGCGCGTGAAGCACGTCATGAGCTTTCTGGGGTAGCGTCGCCGCGGCATTGAGTCGCTTGCGTCGTACGCTTGGATCGTGAACAGCGACGCAGACGACACCGTGCTCTCGCCCGCCCAGGTTCGCGATGTCGAGCCTGATGACCTCTCACGATTTGCAGACACCGTCGTCTCGCCTCGGCAACCCGCGCCGGGACCGTCGCCCGTTTCGACTGACGCAACCGATAGCCTCCCGCCCGCAGCAAACTTCACGCAGTACGAAGTGCGAATCGGAGATTCAGTACTTGGCGCTCTCGAGGTACCTGTCATTGTGGGGCGCCGCCCGCGACTGCCGCGCATCGTCCAAGGTGTTCGGCCGCGGCTCGTTGTCGTGGACTCGCCACAAAAGTTGGTGTCAGGGAGCCATCTCAGCATCCGCCAAATTGGCTCTTCGCTCGTGGTCACCGACCTGCGAACGACAAACGGTTCGATGGTGACGGTTCCAGGGGCGCCAACCCGCCGGATGCGCCAAAGCGAGTCGGTGGTCGTCAAGGCGGGCACACAAGTGGACATCGGTGATGGAATTGTTCTCTACATTCTCGAGGCACCGTACTCGCGACCGGTGACCGATGCTGAACGGCGCCCAGTGTGACTGAGATCGGCCACGGAGTCTCCGGGCGAGTCGTCTTCGATGAATCAGACGGCGCGCTGAGTCTCGCTGTGTCGTGGGCTGCCGCGACGGACACCGGTCATCGCCGCGCGGTGAACGAGGACAGCTTCGTCGTGACCTGGCCGATCTTTGCCGTTGCGGACGGCATGGGGGGTCATTCTGCAGGTGACGTTGCAAGTGACGCGGTCGTGACCCGACTCGCTGAGCTCGGCACGGGTGAGTTCGTCGCCGTTGGCGATATCGTGCTCGCGCTTGAGCGCGCAACCTACGACATCGAGACCGCCGCCGAGGGGAGCGCCTTGGGTGTCGGCACTACCGTCTCCGGTGTCGCCGTCGTTGTTGAGCATGGGGTTCCGACGTTCGCTGTCTTCAACATCGGAGACAGCCGCGTGTATCGCTTTGCGCGCAACCAGCTTCGTCAGGTCACCGTTGACCACTCGGTGGTTCAGGAACTCGTTGATGCTGGTGTCTTGACCGCCGAACAGGCCGAGAGCCATCCAGACAGCAACGTCATTACCCGAGCCGTCGGTTTCAATGCGCAGCCAACGCCCGATTACTGGATGATCCCTTTGAGTGCTGGCATGCGCCTGGTGATCTGTTCCGATGGGCTCACGAAAGAACTGGACACGGAGCGCATCAGACTGCACCTCACTGCCGGTCTGTCACCTGACCAGACAGCGACCGCCCTTGTGGATGCTGCACTCGCGGCTGGCGGTCGTGACAACGTCACGGTTGTCATCATTGACGTCGCCGAGACAGCGTCCAACTGACGAGCAATCTCGCGCCTCGCGAGCAGCTAGGCCAGCACCCCCAGTCCGGGGAGCACTCCGGTTTCAGGGTCTTCGCGCTGCGTAGAATAGGGGAGCCGCAGCAGTCGGGAGGGGAGTCCATGGAGCGTCGTCTTCCTTCGCGACCCCCGGTACTGCCGGGCTTCTCACACGTGAGAATCCTCGGTTCCGGCGGCTTCGCCGATGTCTTTCTGTACGAGCAGAACCTGCCTCGGCGTCAGGTGGCTGTCAAGGTCATGCTGAGTGAAGTGGTCAATGACCACGTGCGCGAGATGTTTCAGGCTGAGGCCAACCTCATGGCGCAATTGAGTTCGCACCCAGGAATTCTTACGGTGTATCAAGCCAGTGTGTCCTCGGATGGTCGCCCTTTCCTTGTCATGGAACTGTGTTCGCCCACGCTCAGTCAGCGCTACCGTGCCGAGCGGATACCGATCGCTGAGGTCTTGAGAATCGCGATCCGCATCGGCAGCGCAGTCGAAACGGCCCACCGGTCCGGCGTGCTTCATCGTGACATTAAGCCGTCCAACATCCTGCTGACCGCGTATGGGCATCCGGTGCTGTCAGATTTCGGTATCGCTGCGACGTTGGCAGAGTCGGATGACCGTGAAGCGGTCGGCCTCTCGATTCCGTGGTCGGCGCCGGAAGTTCTGGCAGATCAGACGGCCGGAACGATCACCTCAGAGGTGTGGGCCTTTGCCGCGACCGTCTACTCTCTTCTTGCTGGGCGGTCTCCGTTCGAGATTGCAGGCGGGGACAATAGTTCTGCCGCGCTCATGTCGCGGATTTCGCGAGCGACGCCGCAACCGCTCGGCAGGCCCGACGCACCGCCAGCGCTTGAACGGATGCTGGTGCGTGCGCTTTCGCGTTCGCCCCAGAATCGTCAATCGAGCATTCTCGAATTGCTGTACGAGTTGCAGACCATCGAGTCTGAACTCGGTCTGCCGCAGACGGCGATCGAAGTCGCTGTCGACGAGTGGGCCTCCACAATCGTGGCCGACCTTGAAGAGCGCACCGTTGTGCGCGCGGGGGCGAGCGGCACAGCCGTCGCCCGCGGTTCTCGGCGTCGCCGACGCGTCGTGGCGGAACACGGAGGCGGCAGCGCGTTGCCAGAGAGTGCCTCGAAGGCTCGAGTCACCGGCAGTGTGACTCGGGCCGGTGCGCTGCCGCAACGAACCCTTTCACTCGTCATTGCCGCCATCGCCGCCGCCACGATCGCCGTTGCCACAATTGCCGTGGTGGCTGTGCTCAGAGCGACCTCAACGGACGTGCCGACCGTGACAAACATCTCTGCTGTTGTGACGGACGCTGGCGTCGAATTCAGTTGGGCCGATCCTGGCATAGGCGACGCTGGTGCGTACCGAATCACGACCAGTGGCACCGAAGCAGAGGCCCGGCAACGGGACTCTCGGTTCGTGGTCGATGGCGAGCGGGGCGAGCGGGTGTGCATCGTGGTGACCGTGACGCGGGCTGGATCAAACGGCGCACCGAGCGCGGAAAAATGCGCGGACATCCCGGCATGATGAGCCGTTGTGGTTAGGAACCGGTCATCACGGGCGCAGCGGGGAGCGAGCGCTGCCGTTGCAAGTCTCGCGCTGATTGCGCTCATCGTTACGGCCGCGGTCGTCTCGACCGGCTATCCGGCGCAGCGCCTCGATTTGGGAGACGGCGCCGTGTGGGTCGCAAACAGCCAACAGCAAGCGATCGGGCGCGCCAACACTGAGATCCTCGAGCTCAACTCGGTGGTTTCAGCAGCAGGAACCGACCTCGAAGTGCTTCAAGGAGGCTCGCGAGTCCTGATGCTCGACCGCACCGAGAGTGCCGTCGACATCATCGACCCGGCTACCTCGGACATCGCCGACACCGTGCCGATGCCTCCCAATCAGACTCAGGTGTTTCTCGCGGCCGACCGAGTGGTGATCTTTGAGGAAGGCACCGGAGAGCTCTGGATCGTCGCGGCAGCTGATCTCGCGGACTTCGACTCGCAGTCGCCAGCAACCCTCAGTCTCGGAACGGATTCAATCGTCAGTGTCGACCCGGCCGGCCGGCTGTTTGCATATTCGCCCGCCGTCTCGCAGGTGTACGCCCTCAACATCGCCCGCTCAAACGCGGTCGAATCAACATTCCCGCTGACGATTCCGGCTGCCGCGCTTCCGCGGATCAGCATCAGCTCGGTCAGCGGTGTGTGGGTGGTGCTGGATTCCTTTGATGGGCAGCTGTACTTCGCAACCCGCAGCGTTGACCTCGCAGGTGGCTCGGGAGTGACAAGCGGTGCGATCCTTCAGACCGCCAGTGCGACGGGTGATCGCGTGCTCGTGTCCCACAACGGTGGACTTGTTGCGGTGCCACTCTCCGGCGCTGAACCCGTCGTGATACTCGATCAAGCCGGTCCAGATGGCGCTGCACCATTCCGGCTGGGCGACTGCGAGTTCGCGGCATGGGCGAGCGCGCTAGCGTGGCGTGGCTGCCCAGACGACGGTATCCAAGGGGTACAGCTCACGCTTCAGGGCATGAGGGCAGCCGCAGAGCTTGAGTACGTCGCGAACGGCAATCAGACCGTGCTCAACGATCGTCGGTCTGGGCAAACGTGGGCTATTCAGCGCTCGGGGGAGCTTATCGACAACTGGGACGAGCTCATCGTTGCTGATGATGCGCGACCCCAAGAGCAGCAGAACAACACTGACAATCCACCGGAGATCGAGAACGTGCAGGTGCCACCCGTCGCTGTGAGCGACAGCTTTGGGGCAAGGCCCGGCCAGTCAACGGTCGTGCCGGTATTGCTGAACGACTATGACGCAAACGGGGATGTGCTCGTCGTGAGCGATCTTGTGCCGATCGATGCATCCGTTGGCAGGATCGAACTCATCAATGAGCGACAGCAAATTCAGCTCACTGTCTCTCTAGGCGTGACCGGCCAATTGCGTTTTCCTTACTCGATTTCCGATGGTCGCGGAGGGATTGCCACTGCGGAGATCGTCGTCACCATCCGCGCCGAACTCGAGAACTCGCCACCGCAACAGGTGCGGGCAACGCAGCTAGACGCAGAGTCGAACGGGCGAGTCACCAGCAATGTGCTGAGCGACTGGGTAGATCCCGATGGCGACCCCTTCTATTTGACGTCCGCGTTCGTCGCTGCGCCAGACACCGTGAGCTACCAACCCGGCGGACAGATTGTCTACTCAGATAGCGGGAGTGGGCCAGCGACGAAGGCTGTCGCGCTTGTGGTGTCAGATGGCAGCGCCGAGGCGTCCGGAAATGTCTCTGTCAGGGTGAGCGCCATCGGTGAAGTGCCGATCGTCGCGCAGCCGTTCGTGGTGCTGACATACGCTGGTCAGGAGGTCACGATCGAACCACTGACCCATGTGCGCGGTGGTTCGGGAACCATTCGGCTCAACAGCGTACCGAACCAACCGGATGTGACGATTACCCCGAGCTACGAAACCGGAACGTTCCGGTTCGTCAGCTCAGAGGTCAGAACGCACTACCTCGAGTACGTCGTCACAGACGGGAACCAGTCGGCAAGCGGAACTGTTCGTATCGATGTCGCCGGGCCGCCAGACGCGAACACACGCCCGATCACAATCCCCAAGACCGTGTTCGTACAGACACTTCGAAACGCACGCGTGGATGTCGCTGGCACCGACATCGACCCGGCTGGAGGTGTCCTGCTCGTCACAGGTATCTCGGGGCTTTCGAACACCTCGGGGCTTTCGAACACCTCGGGGCTTTCGAACACCTCGGGGGTGCGCGCCCAAGTTATCGAACAACGAATCGTGCGGGTGAGCCTCGAAGCTCCACTCGATGATGGCCCGGTGTCGTTCAATTACAGCATCAGCAACGGGCTAGCGGAGTCCGAAGGCGTCATCACGGTGATCGAGATTCCGGCGCCAACACGTGTTCAGCCGCCTATCGCACTCGATGACTCGATAACAGTGCGAGTCGGAGACGCGATCGACGTTCCGGTGCTTGGCAATGATGAGCACCCTGATGGACTCGATCTCCGACTGGATCCAGTGCTCGCTCGCGAACTGCCATCCGGCGCAGGGCTGCTCTTTGCATCCGGTAATCAGTTGCGCTATCTCGCACCGACAACTCCCGGCAACTTCATCGCCGAGTACCGTATTGAGGGCCCGGACGGTCAGGCTGCGACCGCGCAGGTGCGCATCGCGGTGCGGGAAGCGGATGTCGCAACCAACAACGCCCCGGTTCCAACGACAGTGATCGCTCGAGTGCTTGCTGGCGAGACGGTGCGCATCCGCGTTCCGCTGACGGGTACGGATCCGGACGGCGATTCGGTTCAGCTCCTCGGCCAATCAACAAATCCCGAGAAGGGTGCCGTGACAGCGGTCGAGGACGACACGATCGTGTACCAGGCGGGCAGTTACTCGGCTGGCACTGACACCTTCAGCTATACCGTGATCGACGGCCTCGGTGCGCGCGCAACTGGAACGGTTCGCATC
This sequence comes from uncultured Salinibacterium sp., assembly GCA_964500075.1. Taxonomy (GTDB): domain Bacteria; phylum Actinomycetota; class Actinomycetes; order Actinomycetales; family Microbacteriaceae; genus Rhodoglobus. The sequence goes on along the minus strand of CAZCOC010000017.1, from coordinate 3,403 downwards.
GGTATAAGCGCCCGATTGGATGGAGCCCGGAACCCGGTCGCGATCATCGATGAAGTCGTTGTGCGACCTGGCGTGACCGTTTCTGTCGAAGTCCTTGCCAACGATTCAGACCCCGACGGCAGTCCGTTGTCTGTGACATCGGTCGAGCCGAATGACCCGGTCACCACCGCGGAAATCGTGGATGACCTGGTGCGAATCACACCACCTGAAACACCGGGGCAGTACGGCGTGATCTACACGATCGAGAACGAGTTCGGTGGTTCGAGCCAGAACTTCGTGCGCGTGACCGTCGATCCGGATGCTGAGTTCTCATACCCGGTAGCTCGCGACAGCGTGCTGACCCTTTCGGACATCATCGACCGTGAGACTGTGACGGTCAACGTGTTATCGAAGGTATTCTTCGCCGACGGCGATCCCTCCTCCCTTGGACTGTCGATCTATGAGGGGTTCGGCGGCACTGCCCGCGTGACCTCTGGCAAGCGGATCGAGGTAACCATTGGTGCCCGACGCCAGATCATTCCATTCAAGGTCACGCACCCGGAGGACAGCTCGGTGTTCAGCTATGCCTTCATTCGAGTTCCCGGCCTCAACGACGCGCTTCCGCAGGTTGATCGTCGGGCTGGGGAGCTGCGGGTCGTCAGTGAAGACACGCTGGTGATCGACCTCAACGATTACGTAATCGCGGTCGGTGGAAATCCGGTGCAGCTGACGGATGCAAGTACCGTGCGAGCCACATTCGCCAATGGTGACGAGCTTGTTCGCGACGCCGACACGCTCGTGTACACCTCGGCCGATAAGTATTTCGGTCCAGCTTCAATCTCCTTCGAGGTGACGGATGGTGCCTCTGCTGCCGATCCGGCTGGGCGCACGGCCATCCTGGTCCTGCCCATCGTGGTCGAACCCCGCGAGAACCAACCGCCTGTTTTCGCTGGCGCGGTTGTCGAGTTCGAGCCGGGTCAAGAGAGGGTGTTCGATCTCCTGAAGCTCACAAACTATCCGTACCCTGACGACTTGGACGAACTCGTTTTTTCGGTCGTGGGAGCCGAACCCCAAGCTTTCACCTACACGCTCGTGGGAACCTCGCTCACGTTGCGCGCGGACGCGAGTGCAGTCAAGGGTGCCGTCAGCACGCTCAGTCTTGGGGTGAGAGACGATCTCACCGTCGGCCAGGCCGGTCGCATTCAACTGACCATCGTTCCATCCACGCGTCCACTCGTTCGACCCGGGGCAGACACTGCGGTGACGGTTCGCAATCAGACCACTGTGGTCAATGTGCTGGCCAACGATGAAGCAACGAATCCTTTCCCCGGCCAGCCCCTCAAGGTGGTCGACATTCGCGGGCTTGATGGAGCTAGCCTGCCAATTGGCGTGACTGTGAGCCCGAGCGCTGACCAAAGCGCACTGACCGTGAACGTCGCATCGAATGCCGAACCGATCGATGCGAACCTGCAATACCAAGTGGCGGATGCGACGAACGATCCAGGTCGTTTCGTGTGGTCAACGGTTCGCATTTCTGTTCAGGACCGTCCAGATCCGGTCAGCAACATTTCGATCACCAGCTTCGCAGATCGCTCGATCACGATCCGTTGGAATGCCGGACCGTTCAACAACTCGCCAATCAGCAATTACCGAGTCACGACGGAGACTCTCGGAGGGGAGCCACTGAGCACCGCCAACTGCTCGGGAACGACGTGCACGATCGCGACGCCCGGGAACGGACAATCGAACGCGGTTCGCGTCAAGGTCGTCGCGACGAACTCGGTCGGCGACTCTGATCCGAGCACGCTTGGCGGCGGAGTTTGGTCTGACGTCATTCCCGCGGCTCCGACTGGAGTGTCAGCGAGCACTGGCGACCGCGGTCTGAGCCTTCGTTGGAATCAGGTGGCCGCTCCAAGCGGCGGATCCGCGGTCAACAGCTACCGCATCTCGCTTGCCGGCTTTGCCGCAGATGTCTCTCCCGCCACCGCCGCCTGCGCGGATGGATTGTGCCAGTGGGATACCCCAAGCGATTGGGCGCTCAGCAACGGTACGAACTACAGCTTCACGATCAGCGCCAGGAACGAGGCCTTCCCTGCGCTGGCGACCTGGAACTCTTCGTCTGGCGCTGGTACGCCGTCCGGTCCGCCGCTGGCAGCGGCAGCGCCGACCGCCACCGCCATCAGTGATACCGCTATCGTGCTTGATTGGAGCGGCTCGTTCAATGCGAACGGCAGCACAATTATCGAGTACCGCGCGTTCGCCATCGACGGTTCTTCTCCCAACTGTTCGACGCCGGCGAGCCCAACTTCTGCCACCAGCTTCGAGTTCTCAGGGTTGAGTCCGAATCAGTCCTATTCGTTTGTGGTGTTTGCCACCAACGCTCAAGGATGTGGCGAGAGCGCCACCGTGTCTGCAACGACGGTACCGAGCGTCATTACTGCACTCGATGTCAGCGCTGGGCCCCAACAGAACGGGGACACTTTCGACTTCCAGGTGCTCGGTGGGTCAATGGGGTCTGTCGCCCTAGACGGCAACTTCGTCGTGCGCTATTCCTTGTCCGGCGGCTCTGTTCAAGGCACCGCGTACGGCCCAGTTGGTCTCGGCAGCTTCTTGACGGCGGACGGCACGCAATACGGTCAAGCGACAGGTGTGCAGGTAGCTGCGTGCCGAGCCGACAATCAAACAGTGTGCGGTGCGTGGTCCGGTACCTTTGGCCTTGGCGGAGTGCCGGTTGACCCGCAGCTCAGCGGAGTCCTGTTCGTGGCGACCGGTGATCCATTCGACAACGGCGGAACGTTCTCCTGGACTGGTTCACCGCTGGGCGCCTATGACAACGTCGAGGTAGCCTGCGGGCCAGACCCTGGGATATTCACCGCGGCCGGCGTTGGAACCTGTGACTCACTTCCGAGCCTTAACCTGCCGACGTTGACCGTGAGCGTGTCTGCAAACGGCCAGACTTATTCGATCGTGTACCAGGGATTCGACTATGTCGGTTGAATCGATCGCGACCAACCGCAGTGAGGATTGACCATGACGATGACAGTTGGGCAGGCGACGTGGTTCGCTGGGATCTTCGACCGGCTTGTTGCGAACGTCGAAACTGTGGTGCTCGGCAAGACCTTCGTCATCCGACTTGGCTTTACCGCGCTTCTGAGCGAAGGCCACCTGCTGCTCGAGGACTTTCCTGGGACAGGCAAGACCTCGTTAGCGCGGGCGATGGCGCAGACTGTCGACAGTACAAGCAGTCGCATCCAGTTCACACCCGATCTGCTCCCTGGCGACATCACCGGCGTCAGTATCTACAACCAGTCCTCTGGCGCGTTCGAGTTCCACCGCGGGCCGATTTTCGCCAACATTGTCTTGGCCGATGAGATCAACCGAGCGAGTCCAAAGACTCAGGCTGCGCTGCTCGAGGTGATGGAGG